>JASEGY010000295.1:0-3048 GCA_030019105.1 bacterium
AGCCTGAACTCCAAAGGATAGCCAACCCCAAAATCTTTTTCTTAAACACTATATGACAATGATGACTTTCGGCTCATCAAAATTTATTCTTGACGATTAAATTCACGCATCTTGCTATAAACAGGCGAGTCCCGGTGGGTAAAGCAGTGCTCTATAAACCATTTTGCCCCACTTTGCCTCCACTGGAATCCATTCTACACCACAATGCTCCAAATGTCAAGGAAAAATTCATATCCTACCCTAAAAATATTGCTGCACAATTTGTAGTAGATTAATAAAAAGAAGGCCCAACATTTAGTACTAACAGGATACTTTTTTCGGGGGGGAGAGAAGGTAAAAAGCAGGATTGAGGCAAGCAGACAATAAGCCGAGTTCTGTAAACCTATAGTTTGAAACGTAGATAGCTAAGGTGCCACTACCTACTATTCCAGGACCACAGGTTGGTGATCATCTATCTAGGGCAGATGTTGCCATCTGCCTCAAGCGACCAACCCGGGAGAATGGCGGGCCACCATTAAGAAAAGACCGATGTGACCATCAGTTTTCCTTAGCTCCCCTATTAGGTCTTTCTCCAGGCGGGGTTTACCAAGCCAGGAAGTCACCTCCCTGCTGGTGAGCTCTTACCTCACCTTTTCACCTTTGCCCTTAATAAGAAGTAAGAAGTGGGAAGTGGGAAGTGGGAAGTGGGAAGTGGGAAGTGGGAAGTGGGAAGTAAGAAGTGGGAAGTGAGATAATGAGCTGCTTAACTACTTCCTACTTCCTACTTCCTACTTCCTACTTCCCACTTCTTACTTCCTACTTCTTATCAGTGGGCCGTGTGTTTTCTGTTGCACTTTCCGTAGCCTCGCGGCCCCTGGATGTTATCCAGCGCCCTGCCCTGTGGAGCTCGGACTTTCCTCCCCTGCTAAAGTAAGCAGGAGCGATCACCTGGTCTACTTGCCTCAAAATAGAAGTCAGATTTTTGTGATTGGTAGTCTGGTAGTCTGGTAGTCTGGTATTTGTTAGACCACCAGACCACCAGGCATCAGACTACCAATTTTAGATCAATGAGGCACACGAAAGCTAAAGCAAGCTATATTTCGGATTTTAGGCTTTAGCCTTTCATAATGAAATCCTAAAGGATTAACTCCTGAGTGTGGATAGCGTCACTACCTTTAGCTTTTATGAAGGCTATTGTTTTATTTTGACTCCGTGCTTACGGCAGCGCCGGTATCTACTACCTCCAGACTGACCGGTATTGCCACCTCCAGATAAATAAACCCTTCCCTCTTGCCTGGTTCAGAGGGGGCCTTCAAATTCAGGGTAGCTGTAGCTGTCTGGTCCGGTTCAATATCCCGGGAAGAAAACTGAACCTCTGCCCCGGGCAGGGTAGTCACAGAATTGGATAGGCTGACCGTTGAGGAGCCATTGTTTTTGATCCTGAATTGAGCGCTCAAGGAATCCGAAGGGGCGACCTTACTGAAGTCCTTTTCGGCCGGGATAATGGTTACCCCTTCTCCGCCGGGAAAGGGGGTAATATAGCCCATAATGGAAATATCCGCCCGGGGATTTTTAGGGTCATTACTCTCTATTGTTATTTTTTCATTGATGATCCCTTTAGCTAACTTAGGTTGACAGGTTACTTCGAGTTTATCAGTCTCTCCTGGCGGAATGGTTAGAGGAAGGGTGTCAACTACTGCCGTACAGTTTACCCCCCCATCTATCTTGTTAATAACAAGTTCACTGCCCCCAGAATTTTTCAGGGTAAAGTGTTTTATCTTGACCGACTCCGGACTTAAGACGCCTGCATCCCAGGAGGGGGGTAGAATTTGAAGGCCGGCTCCCCTGGGAGCAACAGAACCGGTTATGGTTAGCCTTGCCTGGGCATTCTCAGGATCGTTGGAATACACAGTCACGGTCTTATTAACACTTTGTCCGGTCCGGCCTTTGGAATTAAAGCTCACCTGGATAGTTGTTGTATCTCCCGGCGCGATCTCGTGTTCTTGAGGCAAGGCGGCCGTGCAGCCACAGGAGGTGTTAACCCGCTCTAAGACGAGCCGGCTGCCGCCGGTATTTTTAACCACGAAATTATAAGTGGCCACATCGCCTTCTTCAACAGGGCCAAAATCATGGCTTGATTCAGGGAAGGTAATTTGCGGGGGCTGAGCCGAACTGGCGGGGGGCGGCTCCGGGACAACTGGAGCGGTTTCCTGAGCATAGCTCAAAGAGACAAAGATGGATAGAAAAACAGGGATACAAAGAGACACCAATCTGTACATTATGGAACTTACCTCCTATCAAAGATTAATAAGCGTTTATGGGTTCAGGGTTCACGGTTGAGGAAAGCAGCGAAAAACGGGCGATGAACAAGGCCGAAAGACGCAACAACCCTGAACGTTGAACCAGGAACCTGTGAACCTGTGAACCTGTGAACCTGTGAACCTGTGAACGGTTACAAAGATTGCAAGCGTTCAGGTGTTAGGTATCCTCTGAAAGCTGATACCCGAACACTTATTATCTGGACAGCAGTAAGTTCTCAGCTTTTCCCAGAATGAATACTCTGTAAGTTGTTGAAACTAAAGCCTTTTCTCTACGCGATTGCGTCTGAACTGCGAAAAACTTGAGTGTCGAAAAATCAAGCACTTATGGAGAACTTGCTACTGACCAGTTATTATGTAAGTTTACCACATCTTTCCGTATAAAGCAACTAAAAAATTTCGACCACCGCAATTCTCATTATACTATTACCCCGCAACATTTGCGTTGTCCGCGAGAATTATGAACATAAAGGCCGGTAATTTGGGGTGGCTTTTGGTCCTTTTGGTCATTTGTGTCCTTGGTTTGGTTGCGGCAGGAGGCCGCGCTATGGCAGAACTTGTGTAAGAAAAAGGAGAAAGGGGGAAGATGGAGAAGTGGAGAATGTAATTCATTGCAAATTGCAAAATTAGCATTTATAGCTCTTAAGATAAATATTTTGGGGTAAGCGAATTCAAGATAGGCTATATAGCTTTCGGAGTTAATCCTTTAGGATTTCATTACTTATGAAAGGCTAAAGCCTAAACTCCAATC
>JASEGY010000295.1:3346-4876 GCA_030019105.1 bacterium
CATAGCCTATCTTGAATTCGCTTACCCCAAAATATTTATCTTAAGAGCTATAAGAAATTAGGAAGTAGGAAGTAGGAAGTAGGAAGTAGGAAGTAGGAAATTAGGAAGTAGGAAGTAAGATAACTCTTGACTTCTCACCTCTTACTTCTCACTTCTACGGCAAAAGGCGTTCATCAAGAATAATGCTTTGATTCCTCTCCGTACCTACCGAAACAATAGCAATCTCGATTTGGAGAAGTTCCTTTATCCGTTCCAGATAAGCTTTTGCTTTTGAAGGAAGTTGGGCATAAGCCTTGAGGTGAGATATCTCTTCTTGCCAACCCGGCAACTCTTCATAAACGGGTTTACATTCCTTTAAAATCTTTTGGGATTGAGGGAACTCCGTTATTAATTCACCTTTATATTGATAGCCGGTACAAACCAGTATCTTGTCCAAATCATTTAAGACATCCAGCTTAGTAATAATGAGGGCTTTAAGACCGTTTAGCCGGACGGCATATCTTACCGCTACTATGTCAAGCCACCCGCATCTGCGGGGCCTGCCTGTTGTGGCGCCATATTCCCGGCCCTTGATCCGCACTTCCTCGCTGTGGTACTGGCACATTTCGGTAGGGAAAGGCCCGTTACCTACCCTGGTCGTATAAGCCTTGGTTACCCCCAGGACAGAATCTATCTTAGTGGGGCCTACCCCGGCGCCAACACAAGCTCCACCTGCAATCGGGTTAGAAGAAGTAACATAAGGGTAGGTTCCGTAATCTATATCAAGAAGGGTGCCCTGTGCCCCTTCAAATAATACTGTCTTACCGGCATCTATAGCCTGATTAATGATCACACTTGTATCAGCGACGTATTTATCTATCAGATCAGTATAGGCGAGCAAGTCTTTTTCAATCCGGCCAGGATCGAATCCTTCTTCCTGGCCATAAGCATTTTTCAGAAGACAGTTCTTTTCAAACAAACTGTGACTTAATTTTTCACGAAGCTCATCTTTATCTTCCAGAAGATCGACTACTCTTATGCCTATTCGGGCCATCTTATCAGTGTATGCCAGCCCGACACCCCGTTTTGTTGTGCCAATGCTTTCCTTTCCCAGAAATTCTTCTTTTATTACATCAAGCTGAATATGGTAAGGCGTAATAATGTGAGCATTTTGGCTTATGTAAAACCGGCCATCAACCGAAATACCCTTTTTCTCTAAAAATTCTATTTCACTCTGCAGGGCTTCAGGGTTAATAACTACTCCCGAACCAATAACACAGTGCTTCTCTGAATGAAGTATGCCGGAGGGGATAAGATGCAGGATAATCTCCTCTCCATCGACCACCACTGTATGGCCGGCATTATTCCCCCCCTGATAGCGGACAATCATATCTGCCCGGTCAGTTAAAAGATCAATGATCTTTCCCTTGCCTTCGTCACCCCACTGAGTTCCAACTACAATAAAAACCATAGCGCCTTATTTACTCCTAATTCGAATTATAACGTGGATTTCGACAGGGCGCTATCGGTTTTGTCTATTTTTTAAGCTTA
>JASEGY010000296.1:0-1101 GCA_030019105.1 bacterium
GAAGCCCAGTAAAATCAAGCATAAATCATAAAAGTCCCAATTTCAAAACGGTCTCTCGTCTAAAGGATAAAAAAGGCGAAAAATGGTCTTGACAATTCCAAAAATATATGTAAAATGGGGCCTTGGTCATCGTTTCGGCCAATGGTGTTCTGTCATGGGCAGATACCTTCCCGAAAGCTTCAAGCTTTCGGGAAGGTGGAAGCTTTCGGGAAGGTGGAAAGGTGACTGGCCAAAACGATGAACATCGCCTTCAGATATAACTGTGCAGCCCGGAGAGAATAAAGTTCACCCCAAAGTAAGTGAAGATTACGGCCGCAAACCCTGAGATAGAAAGCCAGGCGGCCTTATTCCCCCGCCAGTCCCGCTTTAATCGCACATGCAGGTAAGCGGCATAGATAAACCAGGTGATCAATGACCAGGTCTCCTTGGGGTCCCAGCTCCAATAGGTTCCCCAGGCATAATTGGCCCAGATAGCCCCGGTAATGATCCCAAGGGTTAAAAAAGGAAAGCCAATGGCAATAGTTTGATAATTCAGCTCATCCAGCCGGTCCTTCAGGGGCAGCCGGTTTATTCTGAAACGGTTCTTAATTAAATAAAGGATGCTTATCCCAAAGGCAGCCGCAAAGGCAGCGTAACCTAAAAAGCAAGCTATGACATGGATTTCCAGCCAATGGCTTTGAAGGGCAGGGATAAGGGGGGTGATTTCTTTATAATGGGCAGGCAGCAGTGAGGCTGACGCAATGCTCAGGAAGGCAAGCGGCGCGGTAACTACCCCCAGGATACGTGTCTTTAACCTGAACTCCAGAATAAGGGAAATAAAAACGATGGCCCATGAGAAAAAGACCATGGATTCATACAGGTTGGCAAATGGGGCGTGAGAAGCCTCTATGGTCCGGTGCAGGAGACCGGCGCTGTGGGCCAGGAAACCAAGACCGGTAATCAAGGCCGGTATTCGTCCCGGCCGTTGGAAGAAAATAGCGGCTCCGTAAAGAATACCGGCGATAAGATAGGCCCCTAAAGCAAGGCTGAAAGAGATTGTAGTCATGTTTTTGCTGTTAGGGTAACGCAAAGGACATAAGGGACATAAGGGACATAAAGGAC
>JASEGY010000296.1:1199-4875 GCA_030019105.1 bacterium
ACATAAGGGACATAAAGGACATAAGGGACATAAGGGACATAAGGGACATAAAGGACATAAGGGACATAAAGGACATAAGGGACATAAGGGACATAAAGGACATAAAGGACGAGATTATTTAATCTCTGCGAACTCCGCGTAATTTCTGCGTTCTCTGCATTCTCTGCGTTCTCTGCATTCTCTGCGTTAAAAAAAGTTGCTTGCGCAGGTCGAACTATATCGGGGTAACAACAGACCCCTCTATTCTTCCTTTCACTATGCTTCCTTCCCAAACCACACTGCGGCTTATATTTGTCCCGGCTTCGATAATACAATTATCCCCGATAACCGTGTATTCTCCAATCCTGGCCATTCCTTTGATCCGGCAGTTGTGGCCAATCATCACCGGCGGGCTGATTTCAAACCGGCCGGCTATTGGCCCGCCAGGCCGGCTCGGCCCGCCAGGCCGGCTCGGCCCGCCAGGTCGGCTTGGCCCGCCAGGCCTCATCCAAATCCCGTCCCCTTTTTCCCTTAGATCGATATCGAGCTTCAACTTGCCATCCATTACATCCTGATGGGCTTCCAGGTAGGAGCTTACCTCACCTAAATCCCGAAAGTAGCCCTGCATCTGATAACCGCATACCTTTTTCCCCTCTTTGATCATGGCCGGATATATCTCCCGGTTTATTTCAGCCGGTCTGCCGGGAGGGATGTAATCGAATATTTCCGGCTCAAGGATATGGAGGCCAACAAAGGTCTTCGGAATTTCGGATTTCGGATTGCGGATTGGAGATTTTTCCACTCCGTCTTCCTTTTTTAGAATACCTGCGATATCTCTAATCCTGCCTTCTTGATCTATTTCCACTGCCCCAAATTCAGGGCGGTAGTCCGTGAGAACCATAGTAGCTAAAGCTCGCTTTGCCTTGTGATAGGCTATGGCGGCCTTAAGGTCAAAGTCTATTAAGCTGTCTCCGTTTACCAGGATAAAGGTGTCATCTTTAAGGAAATATTCCGCCTGTTTTAAGCCGCCGGCCGTGCCCAGGATAGTCGGTTCGTAAGAATAAGCTATCTTCATTCCGAGCCTCGACCCATCTCCCGGTCCTTGCTTGATGAGTTCAGGAAGATAGTGCAGGTTGATGATTACCTCACGAATGCCAAATCTCCTTAAGAAACTCAAGGTATGTTCTATTAGAGGACGATTGGCTACCGGGATCATAACCTTAGGACACTTATTGGTTAGTGGCCTGAGCCTGGTTCCAAGGCCGGCCGCCAGGATCATCGCTTTCATTTCGGACTAATTCACCACGGAGACACAGAGACACGGAGAAAAGATTCTTTTATTCCTCCGTGCCTCCGTGTCTCTGTGGTGTAATCTTCATTCTACGGTGGAGACGGAAAAGAGAGATACAGAGACCAATCATCAGCAAGACGCATCCAATCCAGACAAAGGGCACTCCCGGGTCCTTGACGACCTGGAGCCCACTGAAAACAACCTGATGGAATCCCTTTAATTTAATCTCCAGACCGTGATCTTCCTGATGATGAAAGTCAGGGAAATGGTGAAATAGCCAGAATCTGAAAGGCTCTTCGCCTCCTTTGGATAATTCTACCCTGACCGCCGGATTATTGGGCTCCATAGAACGGGAAACTACCTCTCCACTTTCAGTCATAACGAAATCAGGGATAAAATCTACCACCCTGATTCGGCCTTCAGAATCAGGCAGGGTCAATTCCTCTCCTACCGCAAGCTTAAACTGCTTCCCATTAATCTCGAGGTCCACTTCATCTGCATCACCAAAACTATATGTAGATTGATAAAACCTGACCCCTTTATAATTGAGGGGGTCATTGACTTCAATGGTCTTCTTGACTGCTTCCTGGCCGTTTTGAATAAGGGTTAAATCACTCTTGAAATCCTTAGGCATTTCTGAGTCAGGATAGTATTCAATCCAGAAGTCGTTTAATTTTACAGATAGCCCGGGGGCTTCTTTAATAGGGAGTATTTCTCCTTCATTCACTACGACCTGAGTAGAAAAGCCGGTCAGCCCCCCAATCAATCCGCCTGAGAGGATAAAAAGAAGGCTCAGGTGGGTAAGGTAAAAGCCAAGCAGCGGCAGTTTTCTTTTCCTGGCTGAGACAAGAGAAGGCCATCGGTTCAGGGAACAAACCGCGATGTGAAGGCTCAGGAGTCCAAGGATCCCTACAAACCACCAGGAGTGATAGATGTCAATGTTGATTAGAGTAGCCAGGATGGAGGAGATAACAAGCGTAAAAAGAAGACCAAGGGTCAATTTGGTTGAACTAAGATAGCGAAGATACTTTCCGGACCGAGTCACACTTCTTCCTTTTTCTGACTGCTGACTGCTGACACCTGATGGCTGGCGATGTTCCTCGTTTCGGCCATTGTGACTCTCCAGAAACCAGGTTTCTTCAAGAAACCTGGTTTTTTCAGCGCTATAGTGGCCGAAACGAGGAACAATGCCCTAATGGCTGAACGCTTACGAGGCCTAATACTCCCTCTCAACAATGTAATCAAACAACCTCTTTAGCCTCTCCCGACCTTCCTTTTCTTCTATAATTTCCAGCTTCTCTTTGGCTTCATCTATATATCTCTTAACTACCTGGAAGGAATAATCAATAGCCTGGTATCTACCTAACAGCTCAGCAATCTTTTCGGACGGCCAATCAAAGATATTTTCCGGAGCTTTCCCCTCTTCTTCCCGAACTCTATCCAGGGCGTAAATTAAGGGCAGGGTCAGTTTGCCCCGGTTATGGTCATTTTTGACCGGCTTACCCAAACGGCTTTTTTTAGAGATAAGATCAAGGCAGTCATCCACAATCTGAAAGGCAATCCCAATATTCAGACCACAATTTCTAAGAACTTCCACCTCGTTTTCTGACCTTCCGGCCAGCATAGCGGCTGTCTGGGGGCAGGCAGCCATAAGAGAGCCTGTTTTCTTAGCGATAATACCTAAGTACTGTGCCTGGGTCAATTCCGGGTTATAACAATTTGAGATTTGTTCTATCTCACCGATTACAATTTTATCAACGCCGGCCGCCAGAACCCTGGTTATTTCAGGAGCAACCTGCCCGGCCAGCATATACAGGGCTCTGGCATAAAGGAGATCACCGGACAGAACAGCTACTTGAGGGCCAAACCGTGTGTTCAAGGTTGGTTTGAAACGCCTGGTATCAGCTTCATCAATAATGTCATCATGAATTAGAGTGGCCGTATGGAGAAGTTCAATGGCTGCAGCCAGTTTAACCTTGTCTTCACCCTGATAGTCAAAAGCCGAAGCCGTCAAAAGCACAATAGCCGGTCGCAGACGTTTTCCCTGGAAAGAAAGAAGATAGTTGTTTATATGCTGAATAAATTGATTGTCGTCGCTAAGCTCCTTTTTGAGAAGCTCTTCCACCTTGATCATATCTTCCTTAATATCTTTGTAAATATCTTCTAAAATCACTCTTCTATCCTTAAATTCGTGGTTCGTGATTCGAATAAACTGATTCACGCTACACGATTCACGCTTTTCCTTTATTCGTAACCGTTCAGGTAGTGTAAATAAGGAAAAAGGGGAGATGGGGGAAAATGGGAAAAATTAAATATAGCTCTTAAGGGCACCCTTCAAAAAAGCAAAAAACTAGTTAACAGTTTGAAGGGTTTTAGGGGTACAGATAAAATTTTCCAATGTCTCCA
>JASEGY010000297.1 GCA_030019105.1 bacterium
CAACAAGATGCCGTGAACATTGGGATTCTCTATTTCACTCCGACAGACTGCTAGCGTTATGAAGAAATCTCTTAGAGCGATGAGGGTTCTTGAATCCAATGTTTCCACAGCTTCTTCAAATTCCAACTCGTTAGGAGAAGCTGTTCGTTCTAATAGTGTAGCCACCTCTTCTATAGTGGTTAAGAAAAAGATTTTGGGGTTAGCTATCCTTTGGAGTTCAGGCTTTAGCCTTTCATAACTAATGAAATCCTAAAGGATTAACTCCGAAAGCTACATAGCCTATCTTGAATTCGCTTACCCCAAAATATTTATCTTAAGAGCTATAGTTGCAGAGCTTGCTCTGCCGTAATGTCGAGCAAGCTCGACCACTACAAAATTGATCCCATTGCCCAAACGATGAATAAGGCCCAAAAAACAAGGCAACAGTGGCAGTCTTTACAGGTTTTTCTATAAGATTTGAAATTTGTACTTCTAATGACTCTTTTCTTTTGGAAAATTGATATTCCCCAACGGGATCGCCAACCTCGATAGCCTGTTTGAGAAGTGCATCAACAGCCGAGATATCTGCCTGAAGGCCTTCTAGTTTCAACTTACTAGACATATGGTGTAGCACCAGGAAGAAAAGGCGGTAGAACTCCAGATTGATTGTGCTTTGGTATCATTCATTACCTCCCTTCATTTGTGCCGGTGTGTAATCCGCAATCCGCAATCCGCAATCCGCAATCCGCAATCCGCATTCCGGAATCGGCTTATTTTTCCCGTCGTATATGAGAAGACCTGATCTGTATCTCTTCTCTGTATTTACTTACTGTACGTCTGGCAGCATTTATTCCTTCTTCTTTTCGGAGCAATTCCATTATTTTAGAATCTGATAAAGGGTGAGTTGGATCTTCGTTCTCAATCAATGTCTTTATCCGGTCCTTAACCTGAGTAGAAGATGCCTCTCCGCCTTTTTCCGTGGCCACACCGGATTTAAAAAAGTATTTCAGGGTAAACACTCCCCAGGGGGTCTGGGCATATTTATTGGCTATAGCCCGGGAGACAGTAGTAGGATTAAGTTCTACCCTCAGGGCGACATCTTCTAATTTCAGAGTCTTTAGTCCATGAGAGCCAACTCTCAGGAATTCATCCTGAATATCAAAAATAGCTGTGGCTACCCTCATAATAGTACTTTCACGCTGCTCAACACATTTTATAAACCAGGAGGCTGATTTGATCCTTTCCTGAATATATTCAGCGACTTTCTGCTCTGACTTGCATTGTTCCAAGACCTTCCGGTAGTATGAACCTATCCTCAATTTAGGAGTTCTACTCTTGTTTAATGAGACGATAAATTTATTATCCACTTTACTCACTATTACATCAGGGATAACATAAAAAATTGTTTTATTTTCATATAACCGGCCTGGTTTTGGCTCCAGGGTGGATAAATCTTTAACCAGCCCCTTTATCTTAGATAGGGAAATCCCCATTTTTTTGGCAATCTTACCATATCTTCTGCGATGGACATCCTCCAGATGGTTTCTAATCAGGGTAATAATTGGGGTATTGTCCCAACCAAGCTCCTTAGCCTGGATTTCCAAACATTCCATCAAATTTCTTGCCCCGACTCCAGCCGGGTCAAAGGCCTGAATCTCAGCTAACATCTTTTCCAACCCGGATAAATCAATCTTTAAGCTATCAGCTAACGAATCGAGGGGTAAGGATAAATATCCGTTCTCATTAATTTCTCCAATCAAAAATCTGCCTATGCGAAATTCTTCTTTAGTTAAAGGTAAGACCCGAAGCTGCCATAGCAGGTGTTCTCTCAAGGAAGGTTCTCGTGTTACTAAGTTTTCATAGTTTGGTTCTGCCTCCAGACCTGAAATAGCGCCAACGGCCGGGAAATAATCATCCTTCTGCTCGAAATATTTCTCCCAATCTATCTCAGGGTCTTCCTCCTTTTGTTTTGGTTCTTCGACAACTTCTTCCGGCTCCAGTTCCAGGACCGGATTTTCCAGGATCTCATTTTCTATTTGCTCTATAAGCTGTGGAATAGCAAGCTGCAGGATATAAACACCCTGCTGGAGATCCTGAGTAAAAATTAATTGTTGTTTTTGAACCATTTCCATCTTTTGTTCCATTTCATTTTACAGTATACCAGATTAAATTTAACCTATCAAGAAAAATTTAATTGCATAGGACGGAAAAATCTGATAGAATAAAAGATATGTTCGAACAATTAAAGGACGTCCTGGCTAAGCGGACAGTTCATTTAAAAGTTGTTGTCTTTCTGGGGATATTGCTTCTTTTGATGTTTAGCGCCGGCAACTGGTTTTTCTACGGTCAAACCCGGAGCTATCTGGAAGAAGAGTTAGGTAAAAAATTAATTGCTATTGGCACCACTACCGCCCTCAAAATAAATCCGCTGACCCTGAATGACGAGCAAAGTAAGACCCTGGTTAAACAATTTTTAAAAGATGTGCAGTGGGCTAATGATCTTTCTAATATCTCTATTCTTGACACCAAACAACAGACTATACTGGAAGCCAAAGATCGGACAGAAGAAAAAGGGCAGGAAATTATGCCTTTGCCTGAAGAGACAACTAATGCCTGGTTAGCTGCCTGGGGGGGAGTTAATGCTGTATCCGGGCTTTATTGGATTGGCGGGACATATTTTAAAAGCGGTTATGTGCCGATCAGGGATAAAAACAATATACCCCGGGCCATACTTTGTGTCGAAGCGAGCGCAAAATTCTTCAATATCCTGAATCTCTATAAACGAAGCTTAATTCTTAGCGGATTAATATCTCTGGCCTTTACCATCCTTTTTGGGCTCTTCCTTTATCGGGTAATGCTCTCGACTACTTCTGCTCAGGAGACCGTTCGTCAGGCGGAAAAATTGGCCACGATGGGACAGCTTTCGGCCGGCCTGGCCCATGAAATTAGAAACGCTTTAGGCATAATTGACGGCACGGCTGAGGTATTAAAACAGAGATATAACCGGCCCGGGCAACCTGATGAGATGTTCGATTATATCCAGGCTGAAGTCAAGAAGCTTAAAAAGATCGCCTCTGAGTTTTTGGCCTTTTTAAAAGGAATCCCGGTAAAATTGGAACGAGGTAATATAAATCCTGTCATTGACCATATACTTCTCTCTTTAAAACCGGAATTGGATAATGCCAATATCAAACTTACCAGGAAATTCTATCCGCTTTTACCCTTAACCTTGTTTGATACCGGCAGGATGGAACAAGTCTTCTTAAATCTCTTGTTAAATGCCAAGGAGGCTATGCCTGACGGAGGAGAGATTATTATTACCACTAATCCCACCATAGCTAAAACCGGACAGAAGTATGTTCAGATAAAGGTATCCGATAACGGAGAAGGGATTCTTCCTCAGAACGCAGATAAGCTGTTTGAACCTTTTTTTACTACCAAAGAGCAGGGACATGGGCTGGGCTTGTCCATTGTAGCCAGGATCATTGAAGAACACCAGGGTGAAATTACCGTTGAGAGCAAAGAAGAGACAGGCACAACCTTTTCTATATTTTTACCGATAAGGGATAAAGAAAATTATGAAAATTCTGGTAGTTGATGACGAACGGAAGATGTGTAACATCATGAAGGCTATCCTGGAAGGTGAGAACCACTCGGTAGAATCAGCCGGAAATGGTCAGGAAGCCTTGAAATTACTTGGCCGGGAAGATAAGTTTGATCTGGTTATCACTGATTTAATGATGCCTGAAGTGGATGGGATGGAAGTCCTGAAGGGATCTAAACAAGTCAAATCACCCCCTGAAGTTATTATAATGACCGCTTATGCTACTGTCCAGACGGCAGTAACGGCAATGAAGATGGGGGCCTACGACTATCTCATCAAGCCTTTCGAAATAGATGAGTTGAAGTTTATGGTCAAACGAATCGCTGATCAGAAGAGGCTTCTGGCAGAAAATATTGAACTTAAACAACAACTTGAGGCTAAGTACGAGTTTGAGAATTTGGTCGGAAGAAGCAGCAAGATGATGGACCTTTTTGAGTTAGTCAAAAAGATCATCTCAACCAACACGACCATCCTTATCAGGGGAGAAAGCGGTACAGGGAAGGCGCTGTTGGCCCGGGCCATTCATTACAACAGCCCGAGGAGAGAGAAACCTTTTATCAAAGTTCATTGTCCTGCCTTTCCCGGTCAAGTTCTGGAACATGAGCTCTTCGGCTATGAAAAAGGGGCATTTATTGGAGCCCTATACCGGAAATTAGGCCGGTTTGATCTGGCCGGCGATGGAACTATCTTTTTAGACGAGATCGGTGACATTGACCCGGCTATTCAGGCCAAATTACTCAGGGCCATTCAGGATAAAGCAATTATCCGGGTAGGGGGGATAGAAACTATCCCTGTTCATAGCAGGGTCATTGCGGCTACTAATATAGATATGGAAAAGGCCCTTGAAGAAAATAGGTTTAGAGATGACCTTTACTATAGATTAAATGTCTTCCCGCTTTTTATTTCGCCTTTACGCGAAAGAGTAGATGATATACCGGATCTTTGTTATCACTTTTTGAATCGCCTGGGTTACGGCCCGGAAAAAATAGATAAAGAAGCTATTGACTCCCTGATGAATTATTCGTGGCCAGGTAATGTTCAGGAACTGGAAAATATTATCGAGAGGATGATCGTTCTATCCGGTGAGGAAATTATTACGGCGGATATGCTGCCTCCTCATATCAAAGTAGGAAGTAGGAAGTAGGAAGTAGGAAGTAGGAAGTAGGAAGTAGGAAGTAGGCCACCAGAGGAGAAACCAGGTTTCTTGAAGAAACCTGGTTTCTACCCGCCTTACTATAGCTCTTAAGATAAATATTTTGGGGTAAGCGAATTCAAGATAGGCTA
>JASEGY010000298.1 GCA_030019105.1 bacterium
TCCGCAATCGTAACATTCTCGCGGACAACGCAAATGTTGCAGGGTAATATTATAACGACAAAAGGCTCTAATGTGCTGCCAGGATTTGCTTCCTGATTGTCGCCGGAAACCTTAACTATCCTTGTAGGGGTGCCGGAAGTCACGTTGATTTGCGATATCTCACTCCACACCCCGGCGGAGAAATCATCTACCCTTAAATTATGTTGTCCAGCGGTCTTGAAGGTAATTTCAAAAGAGTGGACTCCTTGATCATCCGAAGTAAAGGTATATTCGCCAGGCAGAATAGCCTGTGGATCAGATGAGGCAAAATCAACCGTTCCTTGATAATCAGTCCGCGTATTCCCTTCGCTATCTTTAGCCGTTACCTGCAGAGTCACGGGGACACCTACTGCAATTGTCTCCGGCATACCATCTAATTGGAAGTAATTAACCGTCGGGTTATTTATGGTGAAGACGTGATCGGATATGTCGGTATAGGTGTCGACTACGGGAGGTATCCCTACTTTAAACTCAGCCTTGACCAGATACTCTGTCCCATTTGGAACCGTCGTAGTATCCCAGATATATTTGTTGGCATGAGGATAAGCGGCATTCCCACCGTAACCAATATATTCCCAATTCTCTCCTCCATTAGAACTGGAGTAAAGAGATATATTGCTGAAATTCAGAACAGTCTTGTAGATAATAGCTGTCTTTCCGCTAAGGGTCTCATTCCCATTGGGCGAAGCAATCTCGATGTTTTCAGCGGTAAACCCGTTATAAACTGAAAACTCCCCTACCGAAGAATCTTCGACTGAAAGGCTTCCATCATTTGCTACTACCTTGATTTTATAGGCATCGCCCCCATAGCGATCGGCCACCAGAAAAGTATCCCAGGCATACTGGCCGGTGTTAGGATAACCGGTTACTATCTCATCCCACTCATCATCGTCCCAATCCCAATAATAGATATCTACTGTCAGTACATCCTGAGGGTCAGGGTCACTGGCGCTCCATTTGATAATCCCTGTTCCCTGCCATAAATCTTCAAGAGGATCAACATATTTAGGGGCAATTAAAGTTACAGATGGGGAAGAGTTTACATTGTCTATTCTAAAAGACCCATCAGCGATATCCTCTCCCCGGTAATTACCCTGTCTGGCTACCACCTTGATCAAGTAGTCGTTACTGTCTGTCAGGTCATTGGTATTCAAGGAATAGATACCATCGTTCGATTCACTCGTAGCAATCGAACTCCAGCTTGCTCCGGCATCTAATGTCCAGTAAAGGTCGATTGCTGTTACCGGGCCGGTAGTCACCCAGGTAATGTCCTGAGTTCCACTCCAACTTTCGCCTCCATTGGGTGAAAGCAAAGTTATCTCCGGCGCGCCAGGGTTTCGCACTGCAAAGAAATCATCCGATCGATCCTCGATTGTTAAACTGCCGTCATTCACTATTACCTTAACCAGATAGTTATCCGAATTGGCCCGCTGAGTGGTGTCCCAATTATACGCGCCACTGTTGGACAGCCCGGCAGCGATCTCGTTCCAGGTAGTGCCTCGATTATCACTGTAGAAAAGATCAATAGTCAGCGGATCATTATCTGCATCATTGGCCGACCACTGGATGAGCCAATTCCCACTTATTTCTCCTCCATTTGGTGAGATCAGCGTAACCGAAGGTGAGTGCAGGTTGTCTATAGTAAATATCCCTGATATGGCCTCTCCCGCCTTTCGACCATCGCTGGCTGTAATCTTGATCTGATAGTTGCCGTCAGGTAAAAAGGTGGTATCCAGCAGATAAGAGCCATCGTTCTCTTTCTCAATAGCCAGACCCTCCCAGTTGATGCCTCCATTCAAAGTGTAGGAGATGCCGATAAGGATTGTATCCCCCTCATTGGCATCCGTGGCCTGCCACTGGATGGTTTCCGTTTCACTCCAGACAACACCTGCCGTGGGTGAAGTTATGGTCACCACTGGCGCAAAATTCTCCGGCAGCACCGTAATCCTCTTCCGGCTGCCAGTCATGCCCGGATCGCTGACATCGCTTGCCTGAACTTCATGCTCACCCTGCGTTCCCCAAATTATTCCACCTGTAAAGGTATGGCTCCCGGCATCGGCTAAGGTAAAAGTATAGTCAGCCGGCAGGGTAGCCAGGGCGTCACTGGAGCTAAAATGGATGGTGCCTACGTAGTTGGTTTTAAGGTTATGCCCGGCATCGTGAACATACACCGTTACCCCTGACTCCTCATTTACCTCAAGAGGATCACTGATCCCTTCTACGTGAAAGTGATCCCTGCCACTGGAGGTGCTTACGATCTCAAAGACCCCAAAGTCAGAGTAAAGATCAGGCAGATTTGTATTCGTCACCTTAACCCGCCAGTAGTAAAGGCCATTGTCAAGCTCAGTCGTAGTCAGCGAATAGGTTGTCTCCCGCAACCCGGGGAAGGTATCCACGATATCGCTGAATTCAGGATCAGTGGCAATCTCCAGGGTATAGGTATCCGGATTGGCCAGGATGCCGTTATCACTCCAGATAAAGGTCGGTTTGGTCGTATCCTGATCAGTCACCTCAATGACCTCCGGCCTCAGGCCGTAACTGACATAGAGCCCGGTCAGGTCCATACCCTGGGTCTCAAGTTCACTGAAGAGATCACAGACATTATAGACCAATTCATCCGGGATGTCCTGCCGCGGCTGATAAATAGCATTGAGCACAGTAGTCGGACTTCCAATGGCCCGGAGCATAGCCGCTACGGCCAGTTCATTATCAATCCCCTGCGCCGTAAGGGTCTCCAGGTTGTAGGCCTTCCGACCCACATTGACTACAGGTGATTCCCTGACTACTGCCGAAAAGTAGTAGCAGAAACCATTCAGAAAGGCCTGAGCCGGGCTGGTTCTTTCTTCCGGTGAGGGATTAAGCCTGATCATGCCACCAGGGCTCTCCTGCTCAATCAGATATTGAGCCAGAGAGGCTTCATTAATGAAAGCAAGCATTTTAGTCGGAGACTGTGACGGTCGAGTAGGCCTTTTGCCATGCCTGACAAAGAGCATATCAGCGTAGGCCTGAAATACCTTATCCTGATTGTTGGCATCCTGCGGGGCAATGAGCACCTTGTAATTATCATTCCCGGGAGTCTTTTGCCAGTAGCAGCTTACTCCATCTGGGGTATAATCTGTCCTTGAGGCCCAGATGGCAATAGCCGGGCTGATCTCTTCATTAGGTAATCGCTCCCGGGCAACGTCGTAAGCCCAGGCCAGATTATTCAGTAGCCGGAAAGGGGCTGCCCGGTTGATAATCGTCACCCGCTGCATGGTGCCATAGATAAAGTAGCCCAGATTGCCCTCAAGCATACTATTTACGGGGATGGTCAGCAGGGTAAAGAGGGCCGGGAGTCTGAACTGCTCATCCACCAGGGTCTCAGACCAACCATCGACAAAAGTAACCACATCGGCATCCGGGACATAGAAATTACCTGATGCCTTAATTCCAAAGGGTGGTGAAGCCATCACGTAGAAGGCAGGAGAAGCAGGCTCGGTCAGCATCCCGGCCTTGGCATCCCCGCTGCCGGATTGAGGATTAATCCGGGTAAAGGTCTTTAAAAAGACCCGGTAGAGGATATTATCTCCCACCTGACCATCAAATTGAATCTCACCATCTTTATTCACGACTAAATTGGAGTACTGCGGTTCCTCCCGGGTAAACCCTGGTCTCTTTATGGTTACCAGCGCCCACGTCCCGGCCGGAGGTTTAAAACTCTCCTGACCGTCAAAAACCAACAGCGGCACCCTGATCCTCTCACCAGGCACCACCCGAAACCCTGCCCCATAAGGCGAAGACGGCCCGGCCAGCCCATCCACCGCGTCAAGCCCCTCAGTGTACTTGCCGTCACCGTCATAATCAACTGGACAGCAGTAAGTTCTCAGCTTTTCCCAGAATGAATACTCTGTAAGTTGTTGAAACTAAAGCCTTTTCTCTACGCGATTGCGTCTGAACTGCGAAAAACTTAAGTGTCGAAAAATCAAGCACTTATGGAGAACTTGCTACTGACCAGATAATCAACTATGACATCATAATCACCTTGAGGAGCATTGGGATAAATCTGCTGAGGATATATCTCTCCCTGAGCATTGGTAGACACGGTCACCGTTCTTTTGATATGGTCAATGGTATCTCCATCTTCCCAGCCCAGGTTCTCAGTGATATAAAGGGTATATGAATGGTTAGCCACATATTCAGAACCTCTCACATAGACTACCGGGTTTGCACCGTTAGTATAAAAGACATCCGATTCATAATATGTTCCTGTCTCAACAGCATGTATAGTCTGTTTGAAATTGTCAACAATGACCTCATATTCTTCTTCGTCAGCCTTGTTCTTTATATCTTCTGCTCTTACTTTGATTTTATATCTACCATCAGGGAACTTGGCTTCAGAATTTTTTGTGGCATCAGGATCATTCCAGTCCCGATCTTTATGTTGCCGGGTATTCCAACACCCACGACGATGAGGAGCAATATTATAATAATCAGGATCATCATGACCATCACCATCATCATCAATAAAATCATCCACACCATTAGTAACGATATAGTAGAAGTTCTTGAGATCGCTTTCTGCAGGTTTTTTCATTTTATAGACATGGTCTAAATCCGTATCTAAAGGTTGATTACCAGTAGCTGTTATCAATACTTTCTTGCTAAATCCACCGAGTGGGCCATTTTCATCATATCCACCCAGTGGGCCATCACTGATTTCCCAGGTAACTTCATGTATCCCTACTTCGTATCTCCAACCAGAAAGGGTTTTATCATAAACTCTTACTACAGACCTCGTGCTTTCATATCTGGAATAAGGGCAATTTCTGGACAGTCT
>JASEGY010000299.1 GCA_030019105.1 bacterium
CCCCAAAAGTGTAAACCGATCTCCAACGATTTCCAGGCTGAATGAAACGATGCCCTACTTTCTAATTTCCAATTTCAAGCTTTATAGAAGGAATTAACTAATGGCTGAACAACAAGGACTCTCTCCGGAAGAGATGGAAGCCCTTCTTGGCGCTGGAGCAGAGGATGAAAAATCGCTATCTCCGGTAGGAAGAGAGCTTTCTGCGGATGAAATAAAGATATTATCCGGGGTTATGACCAGGTCTATGGAGGCTTGTGGTAATGTCCTGGAGACTACCCTTAACCGGAAAGCTGCTGTAACCAACCTCCAGATTACAGAGGAAAAAGGAGAATCCCTGAGAGATGACCTGCTCAGTCCGGCTATTATCGATGAATTAAAATATACCCGGGGCATTAAAGGAGAAACGCTTATTATCCTTCCTAAAGTGATAGGGGCGGCTATTGCCGACCTAATGATGGGTGGAGATGGTTCCTCACCTCCCGAGGAGCTCAATGAACTTTATTTGGGGGCGGTAAATGAAGTCTTAGGTCAGATGATGAGCGCCGGAAGTGGAACTTTTGCCTCGAGTATTAACAGGGGGGTAGAAATAGGCGCCCAAAAAGTGAATGTAGTTGACCTTGGATCAACAGATATTGCTATCTCTCTTTTAGATCGGGACGTGGTAATCAAGATTGTTGGCAGCTTAAGTATCGAGGGGTTTGAGGATAATTTATTTACCCAGTTAATTGGTCTTGACCTGGCTAAAGTTATTATTGCTGCCTACCGTGAGGGCAAAGGGGTTCATCCTGTCCAGTTTGCTCCGCTTGGGGCTCCTGGTGCCGGCGCTGGAGGTAATCTCGGTCTTCTAATGGATATTCCGGTGAGCGGGGCAGTAGAGCTTGGTCGAACCGAGATGCTTGTTAAAAACATCCTTTCTCTTGGCCCTGGTTCTATTGTAGAATTAAACAGAGAAGCCGGAGAGCCCGTGGATTTGCTGATAAACGGTAAGCTTATCGCCAAAGGAGAAGTGGTGGTAATTGATAATGATTTTGGGATAAAGATTACAGAAATTATTAGCCCGGCGGATCGAGTTCCACACATATAAGTCCTATAAGTCTTATAAGTCCTATACAAAGGAAGAGAGCTATGTTTAATAAACCTAAGGAAATTTTGATGAATGTTCCTATGAGGGTAAGTGTTGAATTAGGACGGGTTGAATTAGCTGTTAAAGACGTACTCGATTTAGATACAGGTTCGGTTGTTCCTTTGCACAGGTCAGTTACTGAGCTGGTTGACCTGCGGATTAATGATAAGATATTTGCCAGGGGAAAGGTGGTTACTATTGAGAATAAATTTGGGCTTAGGATCGAGAACATTATTACTCCCGTAGAGCGGTTAACCGGGTTAGTGAGGTGATGAGGAGTGAAGCGTGTATTGATTTTAGTCGGCTTGACCTTAGGGTTAGTTTTGCTGGGAAAAGGGATCTCTTTAGCCAATCCCGCTGAAGAAAAGGAAATAAACCCTCCCGCCCGGGAGAAAGCAGCTAACCAGGAGGAAAGCAAAATCCCGGGTACCCACGAAGTAGGTGCGCAATCCGCAATCCCGGGTACCCACGAAGTGGGTGCGCAATCCGCAATCCAAAATGATAACGCCCCACTTGGCAAATATGAATTTAACGTGCTTGGACTTGGATTTAGAGTCGTTTTTGCCTTAGCTGTTATTATCGGCATTATTTATCTGATTTTCCGGTTTTTCTTGAAAGGGAAAGGATTTATAGGCGGCGCAAGTTTTATTTCCATTTTAGGCACGGCTCCTTTAGCCCCCAACCGATACCTTCAATTAGTTGAATTGCCTGGACGGATATTAGTTTTGGGGATAGCAGAAAAAGAAATAAATCTTTTAACTGAAATAAAAGACAAAGAAGAGATTGATTTGATAAAGACTCAGACCAGTAGAGAAGAAAGCATGAATCATCCCTTTTCGCATCATTTAAGGGGATTCTTAGGCCGGTTTGGGGTAGAAGAAAAAAAAGCTGATCCTTATGAAGAAAGACTCAGCTTTTTGATGAAGGAGAGGGAGAAGCTGTCCGGTCTTCAAGTCCCTCGATCTAGTTAGTAATTATACTGCACACCGTCATAAACTGAGTTAGTTAAAGCTCTGAAACCGTACTGTAAATAGGGAGTCGAGTTCTTTTTGGTGCTCATCCGCTACTACTTTGATTATGAAAATCTAATAGCACACGGATACCACGGATACTACGGATTCCCACGGATAAAATCAGTGTAAATCCGTTAAATCCGTGTCATCCGTGTGCTATTAAATAAGGAGCAGCTATCCCCTTATTAGTTGCCTTTTTTCTAAATCAAAGTAGCAGCGGGTGAGTACTGTAACAGTGGCGAGTATAATTAATTCTTAATTGTTATGGGGTAGGGAGTTAGAGTGAAGAGCCAGCAGTTCTTTGGGAGGGGAACTTTTGTCGCGACAGGTGTGTCTACCAATTTTGCTCCTGTTTATTATAGTTAGTGGGCTTATTGTCTCCGTTGCTCAGGCTGAACCTGCCATTCCTATCCCTAAAATAGGTTTTGACATTACCGAAGCCAAAAATCCTAAAGAGGTAGCGCTTACCCTCCAGATCCTTTTCCTCCTCACTATTCTTAGTTTAGTCCCTTCTATCCTGATTATGTTTACTTCCTTTGTCCGGGTAGTAATTGTCCTCTCTTTTGTTAAAAGGGCCTTAGCTACCCAGGAAATGCCTCCTCAACAGGTAATCGTAGGGCTGGCCCTATTTCTCACCTTTTTTATAATGGCCCCGACCATCTCTACCATATATTCCACCGCAGTTCAACCTTATTTAGACGGAAAAATAACCGCAGGAGAAGGCCTGGATAAGGTCCAGTCACCGGTTCGTGAGTTTATGTTCAAGCAGACCAGGGAGCGGGATATTGACCTCTTTCTTAACTTAAATAAGTTGCCTCGACCGAAAAATAGAGATGATGTGCCGACTTATGTTCTGGCGCCTTCTTTTATGATCAGCGAATTAACTACTGCTTTTCAGATGGGAATACTTCTTTTTATACCGTTTATTGTCATTGATATGGTTGTAGCCAGTGTCCTTATGTCTATGGGCATGATCATGCTGCCTCCGGTTATGATCTCGATGCCCTTTAAAATCTTACTCTTTGTTATGGTTGATGGCTGGCATTTGATTACCCGTTCATTGGTCTTGAGCTTTCATTAACCGATAGGACTATAAGACTTATAAGTCCTATTGCCAAAACAATGAACAAGGCCGAGATATTCAATCCGAAATCCGCAATCCCAAATCCGAAATGAGGAAAAGGAGATAGCTATGACGGAAGGTTTTGTAGTTAGTTTAACCCAGGAGGCCCTCTTTATGGCTATTCTTATTTCTGCGCCCATGTTAGGGATAGGGTTAATTGTCGGATTGATTATCAGTATTCTTCAGACAACCACCTCTATTCAGGAACAAACATTAACTTTTGTCCCTAAAATTATTGCTATCTTGCTGGCAGTTGGATTCTTTGGGGCATGGATGTTGCGGATGCTAATGGATTATATGATCAGATTATTTGATATATTACCTAATCTAACGGTATAACCCGATTTCGGATTGCGGATTGTGGATTGCGGAATAAAAAAACATGGTGGCCAACACCTAATCCGCAATCCGAAATCCGAAATCCGAGCATCGTTTCAAATCGCCCCAATAGCAGCTTTACACTTTTAAAGCGGAGTGCATGTCCGAGTTTGAGCTATGGTGCATAACTTCCCTGGAGTTAATCCTTTAGGATTTCATTTATGAAAGGCTAAAGCCTAAACTCCCAAAAAGTGTAAACCGATCTCTAACGATTTCCAGGCTGAATGAAACGATGCCGAAATCCGAAATCCGAAATGGAACCTATACTTAACCTGGAGCCACTTGTCAAGCATTTTCAGGCTTTTTTTCTTGTTCTGGGCCGGACTTCCGGTATATTTGTCGCCTCCCCATTTTTTGGGAGTATGGAAATCCCTGTCCAGGTAAAGGCGGCCTTAATTTTACTCCTTTCGTTGATTATATTCCCGGTGGTTGGACTTGGGCTTGGTGAGAGAATCCCTGAAAATATGGTGCATTATGGGATTTTGGTCGGGCAAGAAGTAATAATCGGCCTCATTATCGGCTTTATTACCAGCTTAATATTTAGTGCCTTTCAATTATCCGGACAGTTTTATAGTCTTCAGATAGGTTTTGGTATCGTGAGCGTAATGGACCCTCTGTCTCAAACCGAAATCCCTATCATTGGCCAATTAGTAGGTCTATTTGCCCTGCTTATCTTTATCCTCTTTGGCGGGCATCATTTGACCATCAGGGCTCTTTGTGAAAGCTATACCCTTGTTCCGGTCATTCATCTTAGCGCTGCTTCGTCTTTACTTATACATATAGTTGATTTAGCGGCTGCTATGTTTTTGATTGCCATGAAGATCGGTTTGCCTATTATCGGGACTGTCTTTTTAACCGATGTCTCTTTTGGGATACTTTCTCGCGCCGCGCCTCAAATGAATATTATGATGGTCGGCTGGCCGGTAAAGATTCTGGTAGGACTCATTACTCTGATTATCTTTATCCCTCTCTTACATCATGCCACAGTTAATGTCTTTGATCGCCTTTTTACTGATCTTCGGGTCATTATGCAGGGGATGGGGAAGTAATAGAATTGCGGATTGCGGATTGTGGATTTGAAAATCGGCCTTGTTTATCGTTTGGGCCAGCTCGGCCCAGTCGGGATAGAGTCCACACAGTCCACACAGTCCACATATACTCAGCACGGTCATAAATAGTGATTTTGCAAACCGACCTAACAGACCGCAG
>JASEGY010000029.1:0-6628 GCA_030019105.1 bacterium
GCCTGAACTCCAAAGGATAGCCAACCCCAAAATCTTTTTCTTAACCACTATATATTACGGTTATATTGTCGAGGAGGTTTGCCAATACGTTAATTTTAACGGCCCAATCCAGATGGCGACTAACAAACATGGGATTAGGATTAATCGCCATTAACTGACCACCAATTACCATTTTGTGTATTATACCATTATTTTAACTTATAGTCAATCAAAATAAAAAGGGGTGGTAGATAAATCTTACTTGACTTGAGTATTTCTATAAACTATAATAGTCAGGAAGGGGTGAGGAGGATATGCGCGCACTTGTCTATGAAGAAAATAAAGTAAGACTAACTAAGGATTATCCTGAGCCAAAGGCTTCCGCCGGCGAGGCATTAATCCGGGTCATTCTGGCCGGGATATGTCGGACTGACCTTGAGATCAGCCGGGGATATATGGACTTTAAAGGTGTCCTGGGACATGAGTTTGTCGGGATAGTCGAGGAAAGTGAAGATAGGGCCTTAATGGGGAAGCGGGTAGTGGGAGAAATCAACGCCCCATGCGGAATCTGTCTCTACTGCCAAAGAGGGCTGGGCAATCATTGCCCACAACGAAAGGTGTTAGGTATCCTGGGCCTGGACGGTTGTCTGGCAGATTACTGTATCCTTCCCACCAACAACCTCCACTTAGTGCCGGATTCCGTCCCGGACGAAGCCGCCGTCTTTACCGAACCCCTGGCCGCTGCCCTTCAGATACTGGAGCAGGTACATATTAAGCCGACAGACTCATGTGTGGTGATTGGTGATGGCAAACTGGGACTTCTGGTCGCCCAGGTGGTTTCCCTTACCGGATGTGAATTACTGGTTATGGGGCATCATCAGGATAAATTGGATATCCTGAACAGGCGGGGGATCCAAACAAAGGCGGCGGATGACCGTTCCCACGCAGAGCCTGGGAACAAGGGGAAAAAAGCAGATGTGGTTATCGACTGCACCGGTAAACCGGAAGGCTTAAGCCAGGCCATTAGCCTCCTTAAGCCGGGGGGGAAGCTTATCCTCAAGAGCACCTTTGCCCCTCAGGATGGTTCCCTCCTCTTTAATCCGGCCATGCTGGTCATTGATGAAATCAATCTCATTGGCTCTCGGTGCGGACCTTTTGCCCCGGCTTTGCGGCTGCTTGAACGGGAGTTAATCGAGACGTCAGCGCTTATCTCAGCCATCCATCCCTTAGACGAGGCAGAGGCAGCCTTTGCTGAAGCTGGCCGGAGGGGAATACTGAAAGTGCTCGTAAACAGTAGTCAAAGGACACAAGGGACACAAGGGACAGAAGGGACGCAAAGGACTCAGAGGAGATAAAGATTATTTAATCTCTGCCATTCTCTTCTGACTTCTGACTTCTGACTTCTGACTTCTTACTTCTTACTTCTTACTTCCGGAGTTGCTATGAAAATCCTTCGCAGGTATATTCTGGCAGAACATATCGGGCCTTTTCTTTTAGGAGTAGGCATATTCAGCTTTATCTTGCTCTTAGACAAGGTCTTCCTCTTAAGCGACCTCTTTATTGCCAAACGAGTTGACGCCGGCTCCATCGCCTTGCTTTTTCTCTATTATCTTCCGGCTACCCTGGGAGTAACTGTCCCCATGGGAACATTGCTGGGCGTTCTGATGGCCTGGGGTCGTCTGAGTGAAGATAATGAGATCACAGCCATCAGGGCCAGTGGCCTGAGTTTAACCCCGCTAATCGTAACAAGCCTCTGTTTCGGCCTCTTTCTTTCTTTAGCCACAATGATCTTTAATGATACGGTTCTTCCCGAATCAAATTATGCTTATCGAAAACTTTACCGAACTATTGCCCAGAGCGATCCCTTTATTGGGCTGGAAGAGGGGATATTTTTACGAGTAGGCACACGAGAAATCTATGTGGATAAAGTCAACCAAAAAAACCGCACCCTCTCCGGGATTTATATCTACAAAGAAGGACATCCGGATCAAACCATTATTGCCCGGTCCGGCCGGTGGGAAACTGCGGAAGATAAAAATATTATTCTTAAACTGAAAAATGGCGCTATTCATCAATCTGATTCCCAGGATCCTGCCAAATACCATATCTTGAAATTTGACAGCCAAACTATAAATCTGGCTGACCTGAGCAAAGAATTGGACCCGGCTAATATCCCTAAAGGAATTCGAGATATGACAGCTAAAGAGATCCGGCAGCGAATCAAAGAATATAAAGAAGAGCAGTTCAATACCGATTTCCTGAAAGTAGAGCTGCATCAGAAAAAATCAATCCCCTTTGCCTGCCTGGCCTTTAGTCTTATTGGGGTTCCGCTGGCCATAATAATCAGGAAGGGCGGGCGGTCCATTGGTTTTGGCCTCAGTCTGGCGCTTATTTTCGTCTATTATCTCCTTCTAATCGGTGGCGGGGCAGTGGGTAAGAGAGGTATTATCAATCCGTCTATCTCAGTTTGGATCCCTAATATCTTCCTGGGGGGAATAGGGATCATTTTAATTGCTCGAAAAGTAGGGAGATGACAGGGCAAGCGTTCAGGTATACTGTGCACCGCCATAAACTGAGTTATTTAAAGCTCTACACTTTCAAAGAAACCAGGTTTCTTCAAGAAACCTGGTTTCTAAGAGCTAGCAGTCTGTCGGAGTGAAATAGAGAATCCCAATGTTCACGGCATCTTGTTGTAGTTGCAGAGCTTGCTCTGCCAAAACGTCGAGCAAGCTCGACCACTACAAAATTGCGCACAGATAGATTTTCTCTCCGACAGACTGCTAGGATGCAAGCTAATTTCAGACACCACCGATTTTTTCTTGACTTTGCAATTTCAATGAGCTATAATGTAGCGGAGTAGCAAACGGGGAACAAGCAATTAGCAGTCAGATGCAGGGTGGGCATTGCCCCACTGCCATTAAGTTAAGGGTAACTCTTTATGCTAAGGCGATATAGGGAGTATGTAATTCGTCCCGCAGTCACCTGTGAAGGGAATTTACCCTTTAGGGTTTCATTTGCAGCACAATACCAGGAGGATGAAAGGCTAAAGCCTAAACTCCTACCTTGCCAACCTATTGTGTTTCAAAAGCTCCGGCTTAACTTAATGGCAGTTGGGCATTGCTCACCAATAATTTGGTTACGGCGGGAGGCCGCGCGATGCATTTAGAAGAAAAATGGAAGAAAGCGGTCAAGCAGACCGAAGTCATCAGGTATCGCATAAGTCCTATTGAAACCTTTAAAGTGACAGAGATTCCCTATATATTCCTGGCCGAGTCTGCCGTAAATATGGGCGATACTGTGGTCCGAAGAGGCAATGTTTCAGTGCATGAAGCCTCTATTTTCTTGCCCAGGAATTACCCCATATTTGAAGGATTTGAATTTGAAAAAGACCTGGAGGCAGATAAGGATTCAATCAGGATGTTCCTGCTGCTGCGGGGGATTTCCTTTCCCTCGCTTAAGTACGACAATGTAACCTCTCAATTGGATATCTACGAAGGCCCATTAGAGAAAGCAGCTAAGGACTTTACGGATCGGCTTGAACGAGAGGAAGACGTCAGGACAGGACTTATTGTGGGAGCCGAAGATTGCTGGCAGTTCTCAGTTCTTATCTTTGTCGGGGCCATTGTGCAAAAGTCGGCCGCCAGAGATGCAAATGCACTCATGGATGATCTCAGAGGAAGAGGCTGCTTGTGACAGACTTTTATACCGTTAAAGAAACGATAGAGATCAGAGAGCTGTTTCGAAGTATTGACGATTTGCAGTTACAGATTAATGAGCAAATATCCTTACAACCGGAGCTCTGGCTAACGATTCAGGAAAAGTTGCGCCTTGATTGGACGTATAATTCCAATGCGATTGAAGGTAGTATTTTAACCAGAGGCGAAACCTTTTTTTTTCTACAGGAAGGGCTTACAGTAGAAGGAAAGCCTTTTAAGGATTTTCTGGATGCGAGAAACCATGCCGAAGCGATTGATTATCTCTATCAGGTGATCAAAGATGAACGGCCTATTAGTCAGGGACTCATTAAAGAGCTCAATGCCTTCCTCTTATCAGGAGTGACGCACACCGAAGCTATAAGTCAAACAGGAGAGAAGATAAAGAAGCCGGCCACTCCAGGTGAATATAAGCAGCGGCCTAATCACGTTCTTCAACCGGACGGGACGATTCACTATTACACCGACCCACTCCAGGTGACTGAATGAGATGGAAGTACTTTGTCAATGGATTCAAGAAAATTTAGAGGCACAGCACCCCATTGTTACAGCGGCGATTACGCACTTCAACATGGCTCGCATCCATCCCTTTGATGATGGTAATGGGCGTGGAGCACGGCTTCTTATGAACCTCATTCTTATGAAAAGAGGTTATCCTCCGGCCATTATCAAGAGGGAGAAACGGCGGCAGTATCTTGAAACCTTAAGACAGGCTGACAAGGGTAATCTTAAGGGCTTTGTGGAATTAATTGCCTATTCCCTCCTTCACACCCAACAGGTCATTCTGGCAGACTGCAAAGTGTAGGCTATACCGATAATAGAGACCGAGGAGAATTGTTCCCAGTAAGCTCCCTATCCAGAACCCATTAAAACTGCGGATAATAGAAAAGACAAGCGGTGTATGTAAATGACAGAAGGTGTTTATCAGTGAAATTTGGGACAGGGTCCCGATAATCAAAAGCCATCCGCGTAAAGAAGGAAAACGTCCTTGCTTGAGTAGAAATAGTCCGGCCAGTAAGGCAGGGTATCCCACCAGGAACTCCTTTGATCGTGGCCTGGCCCAAAGGAGATTTTCCAACCACACCCGAAGCTTGGATTCAAAAGGCAGCGCTGAAATAGGTCCGAAATTCCCGGAACGGGCGACAACAACAATCGCTGCGACAAGCACGACTGCCCCCATAATAAGATGAATCAGCTTTACCGGCCGGTCCAGAAGAGCGGTCAACTCCTTGCCCTTTAAAAGAAGAAGGCTGATCCCAAGCAATGGCAGGATAAAACTAAGCTTTACTCCCCTGAACTGCTCAATATTTAAAAGATAAGTGGTGTCACTCAAGAGACCAACAATAAGAAGTGCCCCTACACTGGTAGTAATAGTAATCTTGCCCAGGTCTTTCAAGCTTTCCTTGATTAAGATGGAAAAAGAGGGAGAAGAGACAGGGGAGATAGACTTCACCCTGAAGAGGGCCAGGACAGGGAAAATGATGGCAGCCAGCAAGGCAAACCCCTGCTGAATAAGCGGTCGAACCGGGGTAAATACTGATAGGGAAAGCAGGCTGCCGCTCAAGAGAAGACATAGCCAGGTCATTGTAGATAGGGAAACAATCTTTCTAACCAATGTGCCGCCTGCCACCACAACCCCAAGGCAGATAAAAAATAGGAGCAGGTGATTAATCCGGTGAGCCGGCCAATCATTCCCGGTTCCAGGGCTAAAGCCGGCTTCATTGAGCCGCTCAGCTAATGCCCTGACCATATCCAGATTTGCCTGAAGCAGATCGCCTTTCTGGTCAGGCGGCATAAGTGGCCTCAGGTAAAGAAGGCGTATCCTGCGTTCCTTAACTGCCCTCAGCATCCTGGCGAGAGCCGTTTCAAAGGTGATTTCTTCCACCTCTTGTGGCCCGATACCGTGAACCCGGACGACACGTTGATCAGCTTCAGTATCTTCACTGTTTTCAACTTGCGTCAGAAGTTCTTTTATGCCCTTTTGCGGGGTAAACTCGATTATGCCTAATTTAAGGTCGTTTTCCTTTAACCTCCTGGCTGTTACCGCTAAAGATCCAGGATACCCCAGGACTTCCATTCCGGAAAAGATAATCCCTTTGACCGGGGGCCAGGCTTTGACCTGATCGAAAAAATTATCAGGATCAATTGGCGATTCACTCAAGCTGAGGTTGCTGGGTCTGAGGATACAATTCAGCCCCCGGGTTTCAATCCATGCGATAAGTTCCGGAGAAAATCCGATGCCTATTTCAAGCACAGCGGGAGCTATCCCGTTTACTACGACAAGATAATCATCCTTGCCCCCTCCCTGAGAAGGAAGCCTGAAGCTCTGCGGGGCCCGGGCTATTTTATCTTTCAGATTCCACGAGATTTGTTGGGCCAGATGATAATCGTCAGTGAGAATATAGGTTTGATCAAGCTTTGTGGGGCCATCAGCCATATTCCATAGCTTCGAATATATCAAGCCGGTGAGCCGAAAAAAATCTCTCATTTGACGACCACTAAAAACGGTTATTCCCCCTTTCTCAGACAGGCTGTTCAGGGTCTCTTCCTCAAGGGCAAGTGATGTTATGCCCGCTTCTTTAAACCGCGACACCCAATCTTCAAGCCGCTCTTCCTCCCCCATTTCCCTGATAAGCCTGATCAGATCATAGTAATCCATCACCAATTCTACCTGGCGATAGTTCCTTTCTATGCCTATCCTTCCGGCAGCCATTATCGCCGAAACCAGAACAGCGGTGGTAAAGAGAATAAGAGTTATTTTGGTTGAGAGCCAGTTAGTATTTGTCATTGGTCAGAAGTCAGAAACCAGGTTTCTTGAAGAAACCTGGTTTCTCTTTCTTACAAAATTCAGAATTCAGAATTCGGCATCGTTTCAAATCGCCCAAATAGCAGCTTTACACTTTTGAAACGGAGTGCATGTCCGAGTTCAAATTAGG
>JASEGY010000029.1:8536-17006 GCA_030019105.1 bacterium
TGTAGAAGCTTAGCGCGGCCTCTGGCCGCAACCAAACCAATTTTGGATCGCAGATTGCGGATTATGGAACGCTGAAATTGGAAATTGGAAATTGGAAATTAGGAAAAGCGTGAAAGCCTAATTTCTAATTTCCAATTTCAATCCGCAATCGTAACATTCTCGCGGACAACGCAAATGTTGCGGGGTAATATTATACTAATACTTCATTCCATTTGAATTTGTTGGTAGACCCCACAGAAACCAGGTTTCTTGAAGAAACCTGGTTTCTATCCAAACCACTAAAATCAAATGGAATGGAGTACTAATCTATTGAAAGAAAAAGGACGGCCTGTTCCCCCTAAAAACCATTGTCCTAAAATTATTATTCAAAATGAACGAGAATTAGTAGCTGCTTGAACTACAGAGGAGTCGTATCTTCTCAATAACTTGGGGCAAACTATTGCTTTAGAAACCAGGTTTCTTCAAGAAACCTGGTTTCTATCGCTCCGGTTTTGGGATAGGCTCTAAGTGGCGCTGTTCATCGTTTCGGCCAATAGCGCACCTTCCCGAAAGCTTGAAGCTTTCGGGAAGGTGAGGCTGCAAGTCTCACTGGCCGAAACGATGACCGTCGCCGATTTTTAGGAGAGAACGATTATGAATTGGCAAGAATTGGCTACTGCTTCACATTATCAGACAGCCGTAGCGGTTAGACAGAAATTATTAGAAAAAGATATGGAAGAAGTCGATCTGGGAATGGAGGAGTTGATAGAATCTTTGGGTAGAGCAGATAAAAGAGCGTTAAGGAGTCAGTTAATACGGCTAATGGCACACATCATTAAGTGGAAAACACAGCCTGATCAACGAAGCCGCAGTGGGGCCGGGACGATAGAAAATGCCCGAATTGAAATTGAAGAGTTGTTGGAATTTGAGCCAAGCTTAAAACCTTCTGTCTCTGATCTGCTTAAGGAACTGTTTGTCAAGGCAAAACGACTCGCTGAAACGGAAATAACCAAAAAAGTTTCTCTTAGGAGCTTGTCCTGGGAGGAAGTCTTAAATGATGAATATAATCTGTAAAGGATCAGGATATACATCTTTTAACCAATATTCCGATCAGGATAAATATCCTGATCGATCATAGGATAAGGGGAGAGGGGTCTATGCGTTTACAACGCAAAATATATCTTACACCTGAAGAGTATTTGGCTATCGAACGCAAAGCCGAATACAAAAGCGAATATTTTACCGGCGAAATATTTGCCATGGCCGGCGCCGGCGAACGGCATGTAACTATTGTCGCTAATACTATGTTTCTACTTGTAAGTCAACTAAAGGGCCGACCCTGCAAAGCATATTCCAACGATTTGCGAGTTAAGGTCAGCCCAACAGGTCTCTACACATATCCTGATGTGGTAGTGGTCTGTGGGGAAGCCCTGTTTGAGGATGAGCATAAAGACACGCTGCTCAACCCTACGGTCTTGATCGAAGTGCTTTCCGAATCTACAGAGGCTTACGACCGAGGAGCGAAGTTTGAACACTATCGCACCCTTGAATCGCTCTCTGACTATCTGCTAATTTCTCAAGACAAAACTAAAATTGAGCATTTCGTACGTCAGCCGAACGATCAATGGTTATTTTCAGACAGTCCCGATATTGATGGTGTCATGGAAATTTCTTCTATCAAGTGTAAGCTGCCGCTTGCAGAAGTCTATGACAAAGTCGAATTAGTTCGGCCGGGGTCAAAATATTTGGTAAATGCTAAAAACCGGCTATTATTGTTGGAGTAGTCATTATGAAAATTTCTTATCGCTGGCTAAAAGATTACGTTGATTTTAATTGGACGCCTTCTGAGTTAGCGGAATCTCTGACCATGCTCGGCTTAGAGGTGAGCGGACTTGAGAAGAAAGGAGATGATACTGTCCTCGAACTTGAAGTAACGGTTAACCGGGGAGATTGTCTCTCCATGATCGGGATAGCCAGGGAAGTGGCTGCGGCTACCGGCAACAAACTTAAACTCCCCGCCGGCTCTTTACCCCCATCCGGCAATGACTTGACCTCCTTGATCAAGATCGACCTCAGGGAATCCACCCTCTGCCGCCGCTATACGGCCCGGATAATAAAAGGGATCAAGGTTGAGCCTTCTCCGGCCTGGATGCAGGAGAAATTACTTTCAGCAGGACTTCGTCCCATTAACAATATCGTTGATGTGACTAATTTTGTTTTGCTGGAATTCGGGCAGCCACTCCATGCCTTTGATTATGATAGGCTGGCTGAAGGCAAGATTATCATCAGGCGGGCCATGCCTGGAGAGGTAATAATGACCCTCGATGAGGCCACCCGGCAATTAATTCCTGATATGCTGGTAATTGCTGATGCCCGGGAACCGGTGGCTCTGGCCGGCATAATGGGAGGAATTGGGTCAGAGGTGACAGAAGCTACTTCGACTATTCTCCTTGAAAGCGCCTTTTTTGATCCAACTACCGTTAGATTAACTTCCCGCTTTGAAGGCCTCTCGACTGAATCTTCTTATCGGTTTGAGCGGGGAGTAGATCCATTTGGGGTACTTAGGGGTTCTGACCGGGCAGTTGATCTTATCTGCCGGATGTGTCCGGAGGCGCTTGTTTCTGACCTGAGAGATAAATACCCCAACCCTTTACCTGAAGTAATCATTGACCTGAGGCCTTCCCGCGTGAACAGGATATTAGGAACAACCCTGGGGGAAATGGAAATAAGGTCTGTCCTTACCAGGCTTGGGTTCAAGGTGCTGGAATATAAACCGGGCCGGATGGTAAAGATCAAAGTACCAAGCTTCAGGGGCGACATCTATCGCGAGATAGACTTGATTGAGGAAATAGGTCGAAGTTACGGCTATAATCGGATGCCGACAACTTTACCCGCCGGTTTAGCGGCGGCTATCTCCAAATCGGACCAGGAATACCGGATAACTGATTTAGCCAGAGAGGTCCTTACGGCGGCCGGTCTTTATGAAGTCTACACTCCTTCCCTGAGCAACCTGGAGAACCTGGCGAAAATTAAGATGTCCGAAAGCAAAACCCTCAAGCTCTCAAACCCCCTTTCAGAAGAGCAGGTAGAGCTTAGAACCACTCTGCTGCCCCATCATCTGGAAGTCATTTCTCAGAACATAAAACATTACAACCTCAATCTTAAAATCTTCGAGTTCAGCCGGGTATTTATCCCTAAAGACGACTATTCACTTCCTGAAGAAAAAAGGGTGTTGGCCGGGGCATTAATAGGCGAAGAGGCCGAGGCTGATTGGAAGAGAAAGCCGGCTAAAACTGATTTCTTTTCACTAAGCGGTATATTAGCTAAGCTTCTTAAAGAAATAGGTATAGACGGATGGACACTGGTAAGAAGCGAACATCCGTTTCTTCATCCCGGTCAAAAGGCAGAGATCAGGCTTCAAGAGAAGAGCTTAGGATATTTAGGGCAGCTTCACCCGCAGATATCCAGGGAAATGAAGTTACCGAAAGGGATTTATCTCTTTGAATTGGACTGGGAAACTATTCTTCCTTTAATTAATCTGGAAAGAAAATATCGTCCTTTGCCTCGATATCCGGCTATTCATCGGGACCTGGCTGTGGTTACTCCGGTTGAAATGGAGGCAAGCCAGGTCCTCCAGGTTATTCAGAATACCGGCGGAAAAGAAATCGAACAGATCAAGCTGTTTGATGTGTATCAAGGAGATCAGGTGCCGCCAGGGTATATGTCTCTGGCATACACCATCATTTATCGGAACCCGGCGGCTACTTTGACTGATGAGGAAGTAAATCGGATACACACAAAGATTATTGAGGCACTAAGAGAGGAATTAGGAGTTTCCCTGAGAGAAAGTTGAAATGGTTCAACGCGGATTCGAGGGGTAAACTTTGCCCTTGAATAAAAATGCTGCGAAGCACCGAATGGTGCGTAGCAGCAGAGGGATAGAGTCTGGGGTTTTAACCCCGGGGTGGGAAAACCACCTTGAAGTCACCCTGAAAGGGTGCGGTAAGGGGTAGGTGTGCCGCGCCCCTTCAGGGCGTATCATTCATTATCGGCATTGCTCCTGGGGTTGAAACCCCAGGCTTCATGCCTCCACCGCTTCGCGGTGAATAGATAACCTTACCCCTTGAATCCGCGTTGACCCCGTTAAAATTGGGACGGTTCATTTTCATCGTTTTTCCTGTGATTTCTTCCGGGCAACTTGTAGTCGCAGAGCTTGCTCTGCTAATCCTACTCAAGCAAAGCAAGCTTTGCTACTACAAACAGTTATCCACATACCCGCAAGCTTCACACTAAAGTGAACCATCCCTTAAAATTAAGTTTCGAGTCTCGAGTTTCGAGTTGCGGGTTGCGCACTTCTCTAAACTCGAAACCCAGGGACCTGGAAGAAAATAATATACCCAGCTCAGGTTCACGGTTCACAGTTCAAGGTTCACGGTTGGTCGCCCTTTAACCTTGAACCTTGAACCGTGAACCACATAACCGTGAACCTGAACAGTTACCACATGGAGTAAGTTATTTATTTCCGAATCCCCCAAAACAGGAGAGTCAAAATGATCAAAGATAATTTAGACTTACTTGAAACTCGGATAAACAGGCTTCTTGGAGAATTAGGCCGGCTGCGGGGGGAAAATAGAAAGCTGTTTACTGAGATACAGGTTGGGCCTTCTTCCGACGAAATCCCCGATTTAAAGGCAGAAAATGAGACCTTGACAGCAGAAAATGAGGCCTTCAAAAAGGAAAAAGAGCTTCTTAAGGTCAGAATAAATCAGATGTTGGAGCAGTTAGAAGAAGTATAAAAATTGCGGATTGTGGACTGAAGATTTTAAATCCGAAATCCGAAATGAGGGGGAGGAATACTTGAAATGAAATATCGAACCGAGGTAGAGATATTTGGACATACTTACATTATTAAGGGAGAGGAAGAGTCAGAGTACGTTCGCCAACTGGCTAATTATGTAGACCAGGAGATGAGAAAAATCACTCAGAAGACGAACACTATCTCCACTAGTAAAGTAGCCGTCCTGGTAGCCTTGAACATTGCCGATGAACTTTTCAAAACACGAGAACTTGTTAATGAAAAAACTACTTCCTTAATTGATCGGATAGATGCTCAATTTAAAAAGGAAAATGAGTCCGCATAATTTCTCCTCAAACCCGGCAATTCGGCGATGTTCATCGTTTCGGCCACTCACGAACAATGTAGGGTGGGTGGCCAAAACGATGAACAAGGCCAGCAATTCTTATACCCGCCCGCTGTCAGGATATATTATAGTGGTTAAGAAAAAGATTTTGGGGTTGGCTATCCTTTGGAGTTCAGGCTTTAGCCTTTCATAACTAATGAAATCCTAAAGGATTAACTCCGAAAGCTACATAGCCTAGCCTATCTTGAATTCGCTTACCCCAAAATATTTATCTTAAGAGCTATAGTAGGGACCCGGTGCGCCATATTTGATTACTGACCACGGACAACGAACAACGGGGCGATGTTCATCGTTTCGGCCATTTAAAAATTAGGAAGTAAGAAATAGGAAATAGGAAGTAAATCAAGGCATTGTTCATCGTTTCGGCCACTAATAGTCGACTTGGCGAGTAATGCGGCAGTGCTTTCAATCTTGTCCCGTAGGGACAGATGAGAATAGCCCAGCAATTTATTGCTGGGAAACGATGTGGAAGCAGCGTCTTAGTCCCGTAGGGACGACTGAACCGAAGCACTCGCCTTTTTTCAGTCGTCCCTACGGGACTCGGTTGTTGCTCGTCCCCCGATCCCAGTGATAGATCACTGGGCTATTATCAACCGCCCCTGGGCTTGATCCAATGGCCGAAACGATGATCAAGGCCAACAACGGACAGCGTAGGAGTAAAAGATGCTAAAACCAAATACTATATTTGAGATGTTGGAATTGATGGAAAAACTGCGGGATATTCTCAGACAGACAGCACCGCTTCATGAGTTTAATCTTCAACAAAGGGATGAGGTCAAACAAATCCTTGAGCAGGCAAAGAAGCGACTAACTGAACTGGAGGAATCCATATTATGAACCTGATTAGAACCAGAGAAGAATCCTACATAAACATTAATCCTCTCCAAACAGGGGGAAGGACGAATGCTGCCGTAAGACTTACCGCAGCTAACTATGTGGACGGCTATTCAGTCTGCGACTATTGCAAAGGGGTGCTTCATCTGATTGAGAAGCCGCCAATATGTGACCTGACACGTCAGTTGGCGGAATTTCTGGGCATGGATGACGCCCGGCTTACCCTTGGGGCTCGCGAGGGGAAGTTCGCCGTTATGCATACTATGCTTGAACCTGGAGATGCAATCGTAGTCGATTCTAACCGGCACTATAGCACTTATGTCGCCGCAGAACGCGCCGGAGCGAAAGTCTATGATGTACCAAACACCGGACATCCTGCCTATGAGATAACACCACAGGCCTACCGTAACACCTTTGAACAGGTCTTATCAGAAACCGGAACAGTCCCTAAACTCGCTTTGCTTACCCATGTGGACGGAGAATATGGTAATCTGGCTGATGCCTGCGAGGTCGGCAAGATATGCCGGGAATACGAAGTGCCCTTTCTTCTCAATACGGCTTATACCGCCGGCCGGATGGAGGTTGACGGCAAGCAGTTACTGGCTGATTTTGTCGTTGTCTCAGCTCATAAGGGGTTTGGTGTCCCCGGGACGATTGGGATTCTGGCCGCTACGGAAAAATGGGCAGAAAGATTATTCAGAAAGTCTACCCGGTATCCTAAAAAGGACGTTGAACTCTTAGGCTGCACCGCCCGTTCAGGGGCGGCCGCCTGCCTTATCACCGCCCTTCCTTACGTAAAGGAGCGGGTGAAACACTGGGATGAAGAGGTAGCTAAGGCCCGCTGGTTTGTGGAACAAATGGAGGGGCTGGGAGATATCGAGCAGCTTGGAATAAGGCCGACCAGGCATGATTTGATCCGGCTCAAGACGCCGCTCTTTCATGAGATTACCCGGAAGCACCGCAAAAAAGGTTACTTTCTTTATCGTGAGCTGGAGAAACGCGGGATAATCGGGCTAAAGCCGGGTCAGACAGAGTGGTTTAAACTCTCTACCTACGGATTCACCTGGGATCAGATTAAGTACATGTTCGGGGCATTTGAGGAGATTGCTAAAAACTTAGGTGGATAGGAGTTCACGGTTCACGGTTCACGGTTCACGGTTCACGGTTCAAGGTTATACTCCGAGCGGCCATAAATTGCGATTTTCAAATCACGCCTTTTGGATTTTACCCTTTAGGGTTTCATTCAATCTGAACAACTTTGGAATGAAAGGCTGAAGCCTAAACTCCTCTTCTCATTCGCGATTTATAACCGCTTGAAGTATAAAAAACCCAGAACCGTGAACCTGGAACTGTGAACCCTGCCAACCTGAAAGGAGAAACACCTTGCGAAAAAAAGCAGTAGCTTTACTTTCCGGTGGATTGGATTCGATGTTGGCCGTAAAGGTGGTGCTTTCCGAAGGAATTGAGGTAACAGGGATAAATTTTTCAACCCCCTTCTTTACGGAAAAGCAGGCCGTAAAGGCCGCCCGGCAGCTTGGGATTCCCTTAGAAGTCCTTGACATTACTTCAGAGCACCTTGAGGTAGTAAAATCTCCCAAACATGGTTATGGAAAGCATATCAACCCGTGTATAGATTGTCATGCCTTGATGATAAAGAAGGCCGGAGAATATATGGAAGGTATCGGGGGTTCTTTCATCATTACGGGTGAGGTTCTGGGAGAAAGACGCAAATCGCAAACAAAAGCGGCCCTTAAGATCGTAGAGAAAGAATCAGGTTATGAAGGCCGAATCCTGAGGCCCCTGTCGGCAAAGCTGCTGGAAGAGACCATCCCTGAAAAAGAAGGCTGGATAAATAGAGAAAGACTCCTTGACATCTTCGGGCGCTGTCGGCAGCCTCAAATGGAATTAGCCAAAAGATTTGGAATAGAGGATTATCCCACCCCGGCCGGTGGATGTAAGCTTACTGAGCCGGTTTTCTCCCACCGCTTAAAAGACCTTTTTTCACAAGAGAAAGATTTTACCATCAAGGATATTGAGCTGCTTAAAATAGGCCGGCATTTCCGATCCTCATCCGGGATAAAAATTATTGTGGGACGAAATAAGGAAGAAAATGAGAAGCTGCTTGAGTTAGGCGGAGAGAAAGACACCTATCTGCAAACAGCGGATTTTATGGGGCCGACAACCCTTGTGCCGGTGAACGAACCCCGGACAATAAGCGAGGCCGCGGCAATTACGACCCGATACAGTGATATTGAAGATAAAGATAGCGTTGAGGTGGAATGGTGGAAGCTTGGCAATCAGGAGAGAGGCGTGGTAAGAGTATCGCCCATGAATTCGGAAAGGATAGATGCCTTTCGAGTGTAACTGATCGAAAATGGGAAATGGGAAATGAGGAAATGGGAACTATAGTGTTTAAGAAAAAGATTTTGGGGTTGGCTATCCTTTGGAGTTCAGGC
>JASEGY010000002.1 GCA_030019105.1 bacterium
GGTTGATCTTTGCCTCTTTAATGTATTTAGCCTGGCGAGATGTTTCGGGGACAACTAACTCCTGCCAGGTAAAAGAAAGCAATGTTATTACAGCGGCTTCAAGAAGGATGGGCAAGATGATTCGATATATGCTTATGCCGCTCGCCTTCATGGCCGTTATTTCATTGGTCTTAGCCAGGCCGCTCAGGGAGAAAAGAGTAGCGATTAAAACAGCTACCGGCGTAACCCAGGCAGCCGTAAGAGGGATTTTGTAAATGAAATATTCAATGCTGACTAAAAGAGGCACCCGCATATTAATAAGGGTGTTGGCCATTTCAAAGACTTCAGTGATCAGTAAAATACCGATAAAGGCAAATAGCCATTGGATCAGGGCCTTATTAAATTCTCTGAGGATATGGAAGTCTAAGATTAACAATTGCGGATTTCGGATTGCGGATTGCGGATTGCAGATTGGGGCTCAAATTGAGCCTTAAACCCACAACCAGCGATCCGATTTCGGATTTCGGATTGGGGCTCGAATTGAGCCTTAAACCCACAACCAACGATCCGATTGCGGATTTCGGATTGCGGATTTCGGATTGGGGCTCAAATTGAGCCTTAAACCCACAACCAACGATCCGATTGCGGATTGAAGCTTTTGGGGCGAATCGCACAGTCCCAGAAACCAGGTTTCTCTCGTCCTAATCCCGGGAAAAAGTGTAAAGCGATCTCCTGTCATTTAGCAGCCGGATGGAATGATGCCCTAATCCGAAATCCGCAATCCGCAATCCGCAATCCCAAGGTACCATCTGATTATTTCATCACCCTGAAGTAAGACGACTAATGCGCCAAGAGCAAGAAAAGGGCCAAAGGGAATATATTCACCCCGTTTGGCTCGACCCAGGCCAATTAAAGACAGTCCGACTACGGAACCAATTGCGGCCCCAAAAAATAGGGCCAGAAAGACCTTCTGCCAGCCGAGAAAGACCCCCATCAGGGCAGCCAGTTTCACATCTCCTCCGCCCATCCCTTCTTTGCCAAAAATAAAAGGACTTATTACTAATAAGAAATAAATTGCCCCCCCTCCAACGACCATGCCAATTAAGGCCGGCCAGAAAGATATCTGCCAGTCAGGGGTCTGTCCAGGGATTTTGGTTGCCAGAAGCCCTATTATAATCGAAGGATAGGTAATCTTATCCAGGATAAGAAAATGTTCCAGATCAATAAAAGTAATGGCGATAAGCGCTGAGACAAAGAAAAGGGGAAAGACCAGATAATAGGACAGGCCTAATTTCCATCCGACTAACAGATAAATAAGGCCGGTTAAAAGTTCAACCGCGGGATAGCGCCAGGATATCCCGGCCCCACAATAACAACATTTCCCTTTTAGCCACAGGAAGCTGATCAGGGGGATATTTTCTACGGCTTTGATGGTTTCTCCACAATTCGGACAGTGGGAGCGACGGGGTTTAACAATAGACTGGTTTCTGGGGAGGCGGTAAATGCAGACATTCAGAAAGCTCCCCACTATTGTTCCAAAAATGAATAGTATCCCGCTTTCAACTAGGCTCAAAGGCAACCTCCTCTTCCAATTGCGGATTTGGGATCAATTCCGGGTGTGCCAAGTTGTCCGGCACGCGATTAATCTCGATGTAATGGTTGATCTCATCCTGGTGGTCGGCATAGTAGCTTAGAGCGTCAAAGACATCAGCCACGGTAAGGTGGGGAAGATGATCCGGGATTTCTTCCGGGGCGATATACATTCGCAACATCTCGATGATGGCTCGTACCGTCGTTTTGGTGTTCCGAATCACCGGCTCGCCGCCCATTACCGTAACATCTGAAGTAACGTAGCGATATCTCGTTTCTACTGTCATTTGCTCCTCCCTTTCCCAATCGGGGATTTCGGATTGGGGATTTACGATTCGATTCCGAGCGCTATTCCGCAATCCGCATTCCGCATTCCGAAATCCGAAATCGATTAGCCCTTATCTCCCACGAACTTATCCCTCTGCTCTTTAAAGAGGATATTGAAACTGGTCAGGCTTCCATAGACTTTGGTAATATATTGCTGAAGTTGAACCTTTTCTGCATCAGAAAGGGCTGAGGTATTTATTCGCTGTTCCAGTACCCGCAGTTTTTCTCTCACGAGAACAACCTTGTGAAAAAAGGCATTGATCGGCATCCGTTTTTCCTGCATCGATGGATCCCTGGGCATAAAAACGATCTCTCCGCCAACCCACTTGTCAGCCAGCTTTACATCACCGAATCCGGCCTCCTCCATTAAGACTTCCCTGATACAGTGCTTTAGTTCAGAAAGATTCATCGCTGTTTCCCTCCTTATTTAGAGTTCCTTCTCCACTACCTGCCGCATAATTTCAAGCGGGGCTTCCTGTCCTGTCCACAGCTCAAAGGCAAGAGCGCCCTGATGGACAAACATGCCTATTCCCTCGACTGTTCCGGCTCCTCTGGCCTTAGCTTCCTTGAGCAGATTAGTCTCTCTGGGGTTATAGATCAAATCAGAGACGATCAATCCAGGATGAATAAGGGCTGGATCAACAGGAAGGGGGTCGCCGGGTTTCATCCCCAGAGAGGTGGCATTAATTAACAAACGGGCCTTGTTTATATATTTGGGCAGGGCAGCATCTTCAAGACCAATAGCGGCTACGGTTATGTCGCCAAAGAATTTCTTGATCTCCCCGGTTAAGGTTACAGCCCGACTAACAGTTCGGTTAATCAGGGTAAGAGAGCCTACCCCAAGCTTAGCTAAGCTGAAAGCCACTGCCCGGCAAGCCCCACCGGCTCCAATAATGACTACCTCCTGACCGGATGGGTCTATTCCCGGATTCTTTTTTAAGGAGTCAAGATAACCTTCTCCATCAGTATTGTAACCGGCCCATTTATCCTTAGTTCGACAGACAGTATTAACTGCCCCTAAGGCATCCGCCTCAGGAGAAACTTCGTCCAAAAGCCCCATTACTCTTTCTTTATACGGCATGGTTACATTAAGGCCGATTAAGTTGTCGAGAGAGAGAAGCCCTTTTACCGCCGCCTCAAAATTATCCGGTTTGATCGGCAGCGGGAGATAAACCATATTCAGGTGAAGAGTATCAAAGGCGGCATTGTGCATAGCTGGTGAAAGGGTATGTTTAATAGGGTAACCGATAATGCCAATGATATTGGTAAGACTATTGATTTTCACTCCAGAATCTCCTCTGCCTCCGCCACCAGGAACTACCTCAGGATGGTTCTAAGTATAACATCTCCTGTGATTCTTGTCAAGAGTCTACTTTTCTTCCGGTAAATTTAACAAGGCGCTTGACAATAAGCTGGTAGTATGTTATACTGTGCTTTATTGAATAAAGGGCGGTTAGCTCAGTTGGGAGAGCGCATGCGTCACATGCATGAGGTCACAGGTTCGAGCCCTGTACCGCCCACCATACTTAATTGCGGATTGTAGATTGCGGAATGCGGATTACAGAATGAAAAATCCGCAATCCGCAATCCGCAATCCGCAATCCGCAATCCGCAATCCGCAATCCGAAATAACAAGAGGGGCATAAAGAGTTGAATGAGCAATTAGAACTGTTAGTTAGACTCCAAGCGATAGATCATGCTGTTCATAAGCTGAACGCATCCAGGACTGATCTTGAAGCAGAGATTAAAAAGACACGGGATGATTTTGCCCGGGAAGCCGAGGATTTTAACCGGCTAAATCAGGAATTGGAAGAAAGCAAAAAGAATCTTAGAAGTGAGGAGAGAACGCTTCAACAAGCAGGAGATAATCTGGCCCATTATGAGAAAAAGATATATTCTGTTAAGAGTCAAAAGGAGATGGAGGCGGTAGACCACGAGATTAAAGCCGCCCGTGAGGAAAAAGGTAAACTGGAGGAATCGATCCTGTACCTCTTTGAAGCCATTGACAAACTTTCGGCTAAAGTGAAGGCTGAGGAGGAAATATTAAGTCAAGCCCGGGTTAAATTAGAGAAAGGCGAAAAAAACTATAAGAAACAGTTGGCTCAAATAAATAAGTCTCTAAAGTTTGATAAAGTAGAACGAGAGAATATCGTGGGAAGTGTGCGTCCTGATACTCTCTCGTTATACGAGAAGCTCCGGATCAACCGGAACAATCTGGCCGTAACATCTATTCTTGGAGGGGCTTGTGGTGGTTGTTTCATGACCCTTCCTCCCCAGGTAGTCAATGAGGTTAAGCCTAACTCCTCCATCATTCGATGTCAAAGTTGTACGCGAATCCTTTATTGGGATGGGAAGGAAGAGTAAGATGGAATTAGATAACAGTCTTAATCATACTGTTTTAGTTATTTACACCGATGGTGCCGCGAAAGGAAATCCCGGGCCGGCGGGTGCGGGAGCAGTTATTTACAACGAAGATGGTATCAGAATAAAAGAGATTAGTCAGCCCCTTGGTCAGACAACTAACAATGTGGCTGAATATCAGGCCCTGATTTTGGCTCTTGAAGAAGCGAAAAACATAGGTGGTAAACAGATCAAACTTTATAGTGACAGTGAATTGATGGTCAGGCAGCTTAATGGAAAATATAAGGTAAGAAGCGTAGGGTTAAAACCTCTTTATGCTCAGGCCGTCAAACAAATAAGCGGGTTTGAAGAGGTAATCATTTCTCATCTTTCCAGGGAAGATAATGAAGAGGCTGATGCCCTGGCTAATCAGGCCATCTCAAGTCGAAAATGGGAAATTAGGAAATAGGAAGTATCTTGATTTACTTCCTATTTCCCATTTCTTGCTTCCTATTTTTAAATGGCCGAAACGATGAACAATGCCCTTTTATCTATGCCGAAGTGGCGGAATTGGCAGACGCGCATGGTTCAGGACCATGTGGGAGTAATCCTGTGGGGGTTCAAATCCCCCCTTCGGCACCAAGGTAAACTACCATTACCGAACTCAGGAGTAATTATTTATGTTGAAAGAACGTATTATAGTGGTTGACGACAACAATGACGAACGGGAGTTGCTTGCTGAGATCCTATCCACTGAAGGATACAATGTTATCCCTCTTAATGATGGGGAAAAGGCGCTGCAGAAGCTTAAGGAACTGCCCGTAAATATAGTCATTACTGATTTAAAGATGCCTGGATTGGATGGTCTTCAGTTGCTGTCGATCATAAAAGAAAGCTACCCTAATGTTGATGTGATTCTCGTTTCCGGCTATGGAACGATAGGGGACGCAGTGGAAGCTATGAAATACGGGGCCTTTGAATATGTAACTAAACCTATTCGAATTAACGAGCTGAAGATCATTGTGAAGAAAGTTATGGAACAGCAGATGCTTAAGGAAGAGAATCGGATGCTCAGGAAGAAGCTTGAGGGCAAGGATGGAGTTTGCAATATGATTATTGGTCGTGAGAGTAAAATGCAGGAGATTTATCACCTCATTGAAACAGTAGCTGACTCTAACACCAATATCCTTATTCGTGGAGAAAGCGGCACAGGGAAAAGAGTAGTGGCTCAAACCATTCATTACAATTCTTATCGAAAGGACCGGCCTTTTGTTGAAGTGAGTTGTGGCGCTCTTCCGGAGACCATTTTGGAATCAGAGCTTTTTGGTCATGTCAGGGGGGCTTTTACCGGGGCGATAAGGGATAAAGTAGGCCGGTTTGAATTAGCCAATGGGGGAACGATCTTCTTAGATGAAATAGATGCCTTTAGCCCGAACTTGCAGGTGAAACTTCTTCATGTTATTCAGGATAAAGAATTTGAGCGGGTAGGGGATAGCAAAACCCTCAAGGTTGATGTTCGAATTGTTGCCGCGACCAATCGGGATTTAGATGAAGAGATTGCCAAGCGTAGATTCAGGGAGGACCTTTATTATCGCTTGAATGTGGTTAGCATGACGCTTCCGCCTTTGAGAGACCGCATAGGTGACATCCCCCTCTTAGTAGAACATTTTCTGGATAAATACAGCCGGCAAGCAAACAAAGAAGTGATGGGTATTCAGGAAGAAGCAACGAAGATGCTTATTCGTTACAACTGGCCGGGGAATGTGCGGGAGTTGGAAAATGTTATTGAACGGGCTGTTGTTCTGGCTAAAAGCAATTCTATTACTGCTGAAGACTTGCCTAAATCTTTCCATTCGGCCAGGGATAGGAGAAATAAACCTCAGGTAAAAGGAGGACGCAGGAACTTGAGGGAATCTTTAGAAGAACCTGAACGCGAGATCATCTCCAATGTCCTTAAGCGAACTAACTGGAACAGGAAACGGGCAGCGGAAATATTGGGGATTAACCGGACCACCCTTTATAATAAGATGAGAAAATATGGACTATCCCCGGAAGGGGAAAACGAGGTGGAAGAAGATGATTAAAGAGGCGATCAATCAGGTTGTGGATAGACAGGATCTAAGTGAGGAACAAAGTCAAGCCGTTATGCAGGAGATCATGAGTGGGGAAGCCACCCCGGCCCAAATTGCCGCCTTTATTACCGGCTTAAGGATGAAGAAGGAGACAGTGGCTGAAATTACCGGTGGGGCAAAGGTCATGAGGGAAAAGGCAACTAAGATAAAGGTTGATGGTGAGGTAGTTGATACCTGTGGCACTGGAGGAGACATGGCCGGCACTTTTAATATCTCTACGGTAGCTGCTTTTGTGGCGGCTGGGGCCGGAGTCAAGATTGCCAAGCATGGGAACAGATCGGTTTCCTCCCGGTGTGGCAGCGCCGATTTGCTTCTGGCCCTTGGGGTAAAGATAAACCTGCCCCCGGAAGGGATAGAGAAGTCGATCCGTGAAGTTGGTTTTGGTTTTCTTTTCGCCCCTGATCTTCATGGGGCGATGAAGTATGCTATTGGCCCGCGCCGGGAAATAGGAATTAGAACTATATTTAACATCCTGGGCCCTTTAACGAATCCTGCGGGGGCAAGATACCAGCTCCTGGGAGTTTATGATCCGGATTTAACTGAAATTATGACCCGGGTTCTGAAAAAGTTAGGTTCGGAAAGGGTCTTTTGCGTTCATGGCGAAGATGGATTGGATGAAGTCTCTCTTTCTTCTTCAACCAAAGTCACTGAGCTTAAGGGCGGAGAGATCAATACTTACCGGATTACACCGGAAGAGTTTGGTTTCAAGAGGGCTCCACTCTCTGCCATTGCCGGGGGATCGCCGGAAGAAAATGCCTTGATTGCTTTAAACGTCCTTAAAGGAGAGTCCGGGCCTAAACGTGATGTTGTTCTGCTTAATACTGCTCTGGTTCTCATGGCCGGCAAGCTGACAGAGACACTGGAAGAAGGAATAAATCGAGCCGCAATGAGTATTGATTCAGGGGTGGCCATGGCGAAGTTAGAGGCATTGAAAGAGCTGACTAATAAATTAAGATGATCCGGCAAAAAGTCCCAACGGAACAAACGCCACAAAGACACGGAGACACAGAAACCCAACCTACAAAGTTCGTGAGTGGCCGAAACGATGACCATAGCCCATTTTTTCAAGGCCAAAGGAGGCAACAATTAAGATGCAAGGGATAGAAGAAAAAAGGCTGATAAGATTTGATTGGGCCGCAAAGCATATCTTACGAGATAAATCAAACTTTGATATTTTAGAGGGATTTCTTGCGGCCCTTTTAGAGAAAGATATAACAATAATAAATTTACTTGAAAGTGAATCAAACCGGGAGGATGAAACCGATAAGTTTAACAGGGTTGATTTACTTACGGTTGATGATAAAGGTGAGTACATAATAATAGAGATACAAAATGAGCGAGAAGTTCATTATCTGGAGAGGCTTTTATATGGAACATCAAAGCTGATTGTAGAGAACCTGAAGGTGGGAGAATCTTATAAAAAGATAAAGAAGGTAATATCAGTTAGCATATTATATTTTACATTAGGAGAAAAGGTTGATGATTATGTCTATTATGGAAATACGGAGTTTAGAGGGATACACACTAAGAATCCATTAATTTTAAGGAGGAAAGAGAAAAAAACAATAAAGACAATAGAAACAAAAGAAACAAAAGATATATATCCGGAATATTATTTAATAGAGGTGGAAAAGTTTAAGGATGTAATACAAAGTGATTTAGATGAATGGATATATTTTTTAAAGAACGAGAAAATAAGAGATGATTTCAAGTCAAAAAATATAAAGAAAGTGAAAGAAAAGCTTGACATCCTGAAGATGAGCAAAGATGAAAAAAGGAGGTATGAGAGATATTTAACGAATCTGGCTATTGAGATTGATATAATTGAAGGTGCCAGAGAAGAAGGGATGGAAGAAGGAATAGAGAAAGGAATAGAGAAAGGAATAGAGAAAGGAATAGAAAAAGGAATAGAGAAAGGAATAGAAAAAGGAATAGAAAAAGGGAGAAAAGAAACAGCGAGAAATATGATTAAGTTTGGAATGAGAATAGAGGATATTGCCAAGATTACAGATCTTACAATAAATGAGGTAGAAAAAGTTAAAGAAGAGGAGTGATGTTGGGAAGGGAGCGGTGGTGCCGAAAGTGCTTAAAAGTAAATATACTCAACCCGCTAAGCACTTCCCGCACCAATGTCCCCTATTAGACCTGACTTCTGACCTCTGACTTCTGTAAAGAGGGAGGAGATATGAGTCAACCTTACGGAAACTTTGCTTTAGTCCTGCATGCCCATTTGCCTTATGTCATAGCCCATGTCAAGTGGCCGCACGGGATGGACTGGTTGAATGAGGCCGTGGCAGAGACTTATATTCCGCTTTTAAATGTTTTAAATAGGTTGGTTGATGAGGGTATTTCTCCTAAGTTGACTATCGGTATTAGTCCGATCCTGACCGAACAATTAGCTGATGACTCCTTTAAGGTTAAGTGTGTAAGTTATATCCAGGATAAGATCAATGACGCCCTGTACAACCAGACGGAATTTAATCGATTCAATCGGCCTCAGATGATAGAGCTATCTAAATTTTGGGAGGATTATTATACCCAAATTATGATAGACTTTAAAGAAAAATATGGAGCTGATCTGGTGGGGGCTTTCAAGAAACTTCAGGACGAAGGCCATATTGAGATCATAACCTGTGCGGCGACACACGGGTACCTTCCTCTGCTGAGCCAGGATGTGAGTGTTCAGGCCCAAATCAAGCATGGCGTGGCTAATTATACTCGTCATTATGAATGTTCCCCGCGGGGAATCTGGCTGCCGGAGTGTGCCTATCGGCCAGGATATGAATGGACCCCACCCGTGGGAGAGAAAGCAGCTCCCCGTCTCCGTAAGGGGATAGAAGAATTTCTTAGTGAAAACCAGCTTGAATATTTCATTGCCGACTCCCATCTGGTAGTTGGGGGTAAAGCCCCTGGTGTGTATATTGACCGGTTTGAGGCCTTGCGAATTTGGTCTCAGTTTGAGAAAGAATATCAAGAGAGGCCGAAGGAGACAGATAAAAGCCCTCACGAGGTATACTTAGTCGGAGGCTCCTATCTTGAGAGCAAGAAACCAGTGGCTGTCTTTACCCGTCACCCTGCGGCCGGCTTTAAGATTTGGCATGGAGAATCAGGGTACCCGGGAGATGGGTGGTATCTTGACTTTCACAAGAAGCATTTCCCTGGTGGTCACAGGTACTGGCGTGAGACCTCTGCTGAATCTGATCCGGCTAATAAATATGAATATGAGCCTGATAAGGCTAGAGAGAGTATCCCTGAAAATGCCGGCCAATTCAAGGGGCTGATTAAAGATCGACTCCGGGGATATTATGAAACTACCGGTAAACCTGGAATTCTTGTAGCTCCTTTCAATGCTGAACTCTTTGGTCACTGGTGGTTTGAAGGATCTGAGTGGCTTTATCACGTCTTAAAACAGGTGGCTCAAGATCCGGAGGTAGAGATGGCTACCTGTGGGAGTTATCTTGACCAAAATCCCCCTGCCCGGGTTATTTCCCTCCCTGAGGGCTCCTGGGGAGAAGGAGGGGGGCACTGGATATGGCTGAATGAGCGGACAAAGTGGAGTTGGAAATATATCTATGAAGTTGAGATAGAGATGCAAGAATTGGTCGGAGAACTTGGCCAACGTAATGACAAAGAACTTCGCTCTATCCTCAAACAGGCTGCGAGGGAGCTTCTCTTGCTTCAATCATCTGACTGGCAGTTTTTGATCTCTACCTGGTCTGACCGTGACTATGCTGAGATGAGGCTGGTGGAACATTACCAGAATTTTAAACGTTTAGCTATAATGGCCCGCCGGTATAGTCGAGATGAGTGGATAGATCCGGGTGAGTGGAATTTTTTGGGCTATTGCGAGGAAAGAAACCGGGCATTTGCCAATGTTGAGCCCCAGTGGTGGGCTTGAATTAAGTTTCGAGTTTCGAGTTACACCTCGTTTCCACGCTCTGTGTCTGATAAATATACTGCTGGTCTATCTTATGACGCAAAAGCGTTTTGCAGAGCATTTATTTCACATCCTTAGCCTTGATGCGGATCATTGAATAAAATGGCTATCCATCCCAACAAGCATATTCGTGAGGCCCTGAAGTATGCAGAAGAGCAGGGCTGGACTATCAAGAAATCCAGCCCGCGTGCCCATGCGTGGGGTGTCATTTACTGCCGGTTTGGCCACACAGAGTGCTGGATGGCAATTTACTCAACACCGAAGAACCCAGAGAAACACGCCCGTGATATTCGAAAAACAGTTGACCGATGTCGTGGTCATTAGCCGGAGGTGCAGAATATGCCCGAATACCGATTTAGCATGATCGTCGCTGCGTCACCAGGAACACACGAGGATATCCTTGATATTGCGGATGCTCTGGGGAACAGGGGATGCACGGACGCGTCTATCCGTGGACACACTGAAGGTATGGAGCTGCTATTTGAGCGGACTGCCAATTCACTGCGGACCGCAATTACCTCCGCAATCTCGGACGTCGAAGGTAGCGGCTACCGTGTTTCACGCGTTGAATTGGAGCGCGAGGCCGTGCTGCAAGCGGCCTGACGCACAGACAAAACTAAAAAGGAGAATAGCTATGGCTATGATACGAAACATCAAGAGCCGGATTAAGGCCATCAAGAATACCAGCCAAATTACCCGGACAATGATGCTGGTAGCCGCCGCTAAAATGAATAAAGCCCATAATGCCGTTAAGGCTGCCAGGCCATACTCCTATGATCTTCAGCGGATTATGGCTAATTTAGCCCTGAGAGCAGAACGGGATATTCATCCTCTCTTAGCTGAAAGAGAGGTGAAAAAGGCGGGTCTGGTTATCCTTACCTCAAACAGGGGGTTATGCGGCGCCTTTAATTCCAATGTGGTCAAAAGGGCAGTTGCTTACTTGCAAGAGTCTTCCTGTCCGGCCACGATGATGACCATCGGCCGAAGAGGTAACTTGATCTTTTCTAGGAGAGATGTGGAGATTGGAGATTTTTATTTAATGCCTGAGCCGGTTAGGTTTGAGGCCGCAGACAAAGTTGAGTCAGGAGACAAAATTGGGTCAGCAGACGAAATAGGGACTCAAATTATTGAGCGCTTTTTAGATGGAACCTGGGATGCGGTGGATGTGATCTATAATAAAGCCGCTTCTACCTTTAAGCAAGAAATTACCCTGGAGAGGCTGCTGCCTTTAACGCCGGCTGAGAGAGAAACAAAGTATCTGACTGATTATCTATACGAGCCTTCCGCCGGGGCAATCCTCGAATCCATTTTGGTCAGACACATCAAGACCCAAATCTACCGGATGATGTTAGAATCAGTAGCCTCAGAGCATTCCGCCCGCATGGTATCTATGGATAGCGCCACTAAGAATGCAAAAAAGATGATTGACCACCTCTTGCTTTCCTTCAACCGGGCCAGGCAGGCATCTGTTACTAAGGAAGTAACCGAGATCGTAGGCGGCATGGAGGCGCTTAAATAGTGACAACTGAACAAATAATACATATCCTGAAAAAGACTTTTCCCTCAGATGAGGAGGTGTTATTTGCCTACCTCTATGGTTCTTATGCCACGGAGACTTTTTATCCGGGAAGTGATGTCGATGTAGCGATTTGTTTGAGGCCGTCAACTACGCAGCATTATCTGGAAAAGGAAACTCAATTAGGGGGAGAGTTGCAGGTGCAGCTTCACTCAGATGATATTGATCTGAGAATCCTGAATGTCCTGCCTCTGCTTTTGAAATATCGAGTCCTTAAAGAGGGAATTCTTATCTTTTCAAGAGATGAACAAGCACGGGTTGATTTTGATACCGAAGTGATGAATGATTTTTTAGAGATGAAGCCCTATTTTGAGGAGTATGACAGAATGCTTGCGGAGCGAATAAGAGCGGGTGTGTAAATGGAAAGAAAAGACCTGGTCAGGAAAGAGCGGATAAAGGAGTATCTTGATAATATTGAAAAACAGATGGATGATATTAGGTCAATTGAGATTCCTTCCAGGGACTTTTTCTTAGACCTCCGGAATACAATTTATATCAAGGCGGTAAAGTATAGTTTAGCTTGTGCTATCCAGGATGTAACCCGTATCTGTCTTCATATCGCCTCTACTCTGGGGTTGTGGAAGGTAAGGGAAAGCAATACCGAAGCTATTCTGGCCTTAGGGGAGACAGGAATAATCCCTAAAGAATTTGCTGAGAGAATAAAGATGTGGCCTGGTTTTAGAAATCGGATAATTCATGATTATTTGCCTAATGAATTTGATGCAGAGAGGCTTTTTGACAGTATCCAAAATCTTGATGATTTCAAGAGATTTTCGAGGTTCATTCAGGAGTGGATGCTTAATGAGTGAAGCTTTTGAAAGTATCAAGCGTGGTCTTGAAGAAGCCATACAATATGCCGAAGGGAATACTCAATCTGCACGTACTCATTTACCTGCTATGGTAGATGTAAAAGCTGTTCGTCAAAAAATAGGACTGACGCAAGCTGAGTTTGCTACTACACTTGGCGTTGGATTGGGGACACTTCAATGCTGGGAACGTGGTGTCCGTGAGCCACGTGGCCCAGCATTGGTTCTTCTCAATTTGGTTTCAAAGGAACCACAAACTATATTAAATTAAAGGTGCTACCACGATAAATGAGCAGGGTTAAAGATCAAGCAGTTGAGCTGATCAAGGCGCTTTCTGACGATTGCACGATAGAAGATATTCAATATCACCTTTATGTTCGTGAGAAAGTTGAGCGTGGGATACAGGCGATCAATGAAGGGCGAATTGTCTCCCAGGAAGAAGCAGAAAGAAAAGTTCAAGTTAGGAGGCAGAAAGATGAAAGCAGGTAAAGTAAAGCAAGTTATGGGGCCAGTAGTAGATGTTGTTTTTGAGGCAGAAGAGCTTCCTCCCATTTACAATGCCTTAACTATCGACCGTAAAGGGGGAGAGGTGCTTACCCTGGAAGTTGCCCAGCACCTGGGGGATAATACAGTCAGGACTATATCTATGGCCGGGACGGAAGGGCTCAAACGAAATGATGCGGTAAAGGACACGGGGGGGACTATTACTACGCCGGTTGGTGCGGCTACCCTGGGGCGGTTAATCGGGGTCGTGGGAAATCCGTTAGATAGACTGGGACCGATAGCCACAGATCAGAGAAGACCAATTCACCATGCCTGTCCGACTTTTCCTGAACAAGAGACGGTTAAGGAGATGTTCGAGACCGGGCTTAAGTCAATCGACCTTTTGGCCCCTTTCTCCAAAGGAGGCAAGACCGGGCTTTTCGGAGGGGCCGGGGTAGGAAAGACGGTTCTGGTTATGGAGCTTATTCGCAATATTGCTATGGAACACGGCGGTCGTTCGGTCTTCGCTGGAGTAGGAGAGCGAACCAGAGAAGGAAATGACCTCTGGTTAGAGATGAAAGAATCAGGGGTGTTAGAAAAAACGGCCCTGGTATATGGCCAGATGCAAGAACCCCCGGGGGCAAGATTCCGGGTCGCCCTGACGGCCCTGGCGGTGGCGGAATATTTCCGGGAAGAGGAAGGGGCTGATGTGCTTCTTTTTATCGATAATATCTTTAGATTTGTGCAGGCCGGTTCAGAGGTTTCAGCTTTGTTAGGCCGGATACCATCGGCCGTAGGTTATCAATCGACCCTGGGGACTGATATGGGTGAACTTCAAGAACGGATTACTTCCACTAAACGGGGCTCTATTACTTCGGTTCAGGCGATCTATGTGCCGGCAGACGACCTGACTGATCCGGCCCCGGCAACTACCTTTGCCCATCTTGATGCCACCGTGGTTCTTTCACGCCAGATTGCAGAATTGGGTATCTATCCGGCCGTTGATCCCTTAGATTCTACTTCCAGGATACTTGATCCGAATATTGTCGGTCAGGAACATTACGATGTGACCAGGTCTGTCCAGAGGATACTTCAGAGATATAAAGAGCTTCAAGATATTATTGCTATTCTGGGCATGGAAGAACTATCCGAAGAGGATAAGGAGATTGTCTATCGGGCACGAAAGCTGCAGCGGTTTCTTTCCCAGCCCTTTTTTGTGGCTGAGGTGTTTACCGGTACTCCGGGCAGGTATGTCCGCAAAGAGGATACTATTCGTGGTTTCAAAGAGATAGTCGAAGGGAAACACGATGATATTTCTGAAATGGCCTTTTATATGGTGGGAACTATTGAGGAGGTTTTAGAAAAGGCAGAGAGGATTGAAGCGGAGGTTAAGGGATGAAGGTTACGGTAACTACTCCTGAGGCGGTGGTGTTTGAAGATGATAGGGTGGATATGGTTGTTGTTCCGGGAGCAGTCGGGCAATTAGGTATCCTTCGCGGGCACACCCCCCTTATTTCTAATTTAGCTGCTGGTGAGATCGAAGTTAGAAAAGGCCAGGAACGAAAATATTTAGCTGTTGGAGGGGGACTGGTCGAGGTTCTTGAAAACCGGGTGACTATCCTGGCTGATACAGCCGAGGTATCTTCTCAATAACTCGGGACAATTTAGTAAATTAGGTTGTTGTATAGCTCTTAAGATAAATATTTTGGGGTAAGCGAATTCAAGACAGGTTATGTAGCTTTCGGAGTTAATCCTTTAGGATTTCATTAGTTATGAAAGGCTAAAGCCTAAACTCCAAAGGATAACCAACCCCAAAATCTTTTTCATGAAGTCTATAGGTTGTAAGTTGTAGGTTGAGCGGCAGTCTACGGCGTGTCGATTAACCTACAACCTACAACCTACAACTTACAACCTGCCACTGTCGAGTGTCCCCCGAAATATTGAGAAGATACAGCCGAGAGGGTGCGTAAGTGAATCTCTTTTTCTTACAAAAAGGCGTCCAGTTCATTTTTGTTGTGGCAATCTTGTTTTCTGTCTCTTGCGGTATGGTAAGAAAAGGAGGGCGACCTCCCGCTGATGAAGATTTATCAAAGGCATACACTTATTACAGTCAGGGACTCCTGCTTGAAAAAGCGGGGAAGTTAGATGAGGCCATAGCTGAATATACGAAGGCAGCCGGATTTGATCCGAATTCAATTGAAATTAAAACAGCTATAGCCGAAGCCCTTCTGAAGAAAGGAGATAGAAAAGGGGCTAAAGAGCATGCTAAGGCTGCCCTTAAGCTTGACATCAAAAATATTCAGGCCCATTTGCTTCTTGGAAAAATATACTTAACTGAGATGGATATTGATCCGGCCATCCATGAGTTGAAAACGGTAACTAATCTTGATCTTGCCCATATTGAAGCTGCCTATCTACTTGCCTCTATTTACGTCACTCAAGGCGATTATCCCCGGGCTATTGAGAATTATAAACGGGTGATCCAACTTAATCCCCAGCACCTTTCTTCTTACTATGAACTCGCCGAGGTCTATTTAATGGCGGGCAAAGTAGAGGAAGCCATTGCCCTTTATGAAGAAATCAGACAACGAGACCCTTATGATGTTAAACCGATTTTAGGGTTAGGGGCTATCTATGAGTACCAGGGGCAGACTAAAAAAGCAGAGGAGACATACACTCAGGCATTGCCTCATTTCCCCCCCAATATTGAGCTACGGAAGGCCATGATTAGATTTTATCTGGGGCAAGATCGACTGGATGAGGCCGTCACGGAACTTAAAGAGGCGCTTAAAATTGATCCCCGGGATATAGAATCTCACTATCTAATGGGAACTATCTACGAAGAAAGGAAGGCTTATGATTCAGCGATTAAGTCCTTCCGGCAGGTCCTGGCCTTAGACCGGGAAAATGTTGATGCTTACATCCATTTGGGATATATCTATGGGCTGCAGGATAAGTATGATCAGGTGATTGAGACCCTTTCTCCGGCGGCCGGGCTCAGGCTCCCCGACCCCAACATTTATCTCCTCCTGGGAATGGCTTATGAGGCGAAGAAGGAATATAACGAGGCGATTGTGGCTTATCAGCGGGCCATTGAACTTGATCCGGAAAATGAGATGGCGCATTATCAAATGGGGATAGCTTATGAAAGATCAGGTCGTATCGAAGAAGCAGCGACTCATTTTTATCAGACGATCAAACTTAATCCTGAATCAGCCGATGCCTATAATTACATTGGTTACATGTATGCCGACCATGGAATTAAGTTAGACGAGGCAGAAAGGCTGATCAGAAAGGCCATTGAGCTGGATGCGGAGAATGGGGCTTATCTGGATTCCTTAGGTTGGATTTATTACCAGCGTGGTGATTACGACAAGGCCTTACCGGAATTGCTCCGGGCGGCTGAACTTTTAGAAGACCCTGTTATCCTGGAACATATCGGGGATACCTATCAAGCCCTGGGGGATAGGGAGAAGACTTTACTTTACTGGGAAAAGTCGAAGGAAGCCGGGAATAAAGGTGAGAAGTTCCTGGAGAAGCTGAAAGGAATAAAGTAAAAATAGAAAGGAGGATACAATGACTACTATTGTTGATATTTACGCCAGGGAGATTTTGGATTCAAGAGGGAATCCCACGGTGGAGGTAGAAGTAGAATTAGAAGAGGGAGATGTTGGTCTGGCTGCGGTTCCTTCCGGCGCCTCAACCGGGGCCTACGAAGCGGTGGAATTACGGGACAACGATCCTGACCGCTATTTGGGCAAAGGGGTTTTAAAGGCAGTTGAGGCCGTCAATGAGGTTATTGCCGATGAGTTGGTTGGAGAGGATGCGGCTGAGCAGGTCTATATTGATCAAATCCTCTGCGATTTAGATGGCACAGATAATAAAGAGAAATTAGGGGCAAATGCTATCCTGGGGGTGTCTTTAGCCTGTGCCAGGGCAGCCGCCAATAGTCTGGGGTTTCCCCTTTACAGGTACATTGGCGGGATAATGGCCAGAGAACTTCCCTTGCCTTTGATGAATATCCTTAACGGGGGCAAACACGCTGATAATCTGGTTGATATTCAGGAGTTTATGATTGTACCCAAAGGGGCGGCCAGTTTCCGGGAGGCGCTCCGGACCGGGGCTGAGGTGTTTCATCACTTAAAAGGTATTTTGAAGAAAAAGGGGATGTCTACGGCCGTCGGAGATGAAGGCGGCTTTGCCCCGAATCTGAAATCTACCGAAGAGGCATTAGACGTTATTATGGAGGCCATCACCACGGCTGGCTATATCCCGGGAGAAGATGTCCTCTTAGCCCTTGATGTGGCCGCGACCGAACTTTTGACGGACAAGGGATACGAATTCAAGGGCGAAGGCAAGATCAGAACAACGGAAGAATTGATCGATTACTATGAGGCCTTGATAGATAAATATCCTATTATGTCTATTGAGGATGGTCTGGCTGAGGATGACTGGGCCGGTTGGAAGACCTTGACTCAACGTCTCGGCGACAGGGTCCAATTAGTTGGCGATGACCTCTTTGTGACCAATACGGCCCGGTTGTCCCGGGGCATTGAGGAGAGAGTAGCTAATTCTATTCTAATTAAGGTGAATCAGATCGGCACCTTGACTGAGACATTAGAGGCCATTGAAATGGCTAAAAACGCCGGTTATTCCTGTATTATTTCCCACCGTTCAGGTGAGACCGAAGATACTACTATTGCTGATATTGCGGTCGCGACCAACTGCGGACAGATCAAGACCGGCTCCATTTCCCGAACAGACCGGATCGCCAAGTATAACAGGCTCTTGAGGATAGAGGAAGAGTTGGGTGATACGGCCCGGTTTATGGGACAAGAGATCATGGGGGAAGAGGTAGGTGAGGAGATGGTAAGGGGGGAGAGGATGTAAATATGGGAAGAAGTTTGTCCATCGATTATAGAGAAGATAAAGATAAAAAAGAATGGAAGATTGAAGTTGACCACCCTGACGTGAAAGACGTCCCTTCAATAATTAACAGCATTACTAAGTCTAACTTGGAAAATAATGAAGCGAATAAAAGACTCCTTCCTCAGATAGTTCAGTATGTTGTAGAAGGAGTGAAAAAGTTGTAAGTGAAGCATGCGAGGTGATGTAATATGTTGCCAAGTGTCAAAGGGCGATTTGAAGTGGGGCAGATTATTCTCAATGAGGTTCTAAATCTCAAGCAGGCAGAAGTAATTGTCACCTTTCTTCTTCCTGAGTCCAGTGAAGATGTAGATATGCCCTCCTTGGGAATATCAAAAAGCATGGCTGCGGAAGCCCGTTACCAAATGAGTGGGTTTGAAGAGGACTGGAACGCCCCCGGGATGGATGCTTATGACAAATTATAGTCGTGGGGATGTGATATTAACTTTGTTTCCTAATGCAGACCTTGTGACTGCCAAGAAGCGTCCGGCAGTAATTGTTCAGGCTACAGGGTTAAATACGGGGCTTCCTCAAATTGTTATCTGTGCTATCACCACTAACTTTGCCAGGCGGGGGCAGCCCTTCCGGTTGTTTGTAGCCAAAGATTCTCCTGAGGGGCAAGCATCCGGAATTATATCAGACTCAGTGATAATGACAGACTGTTTAGCCACAGTTCGTCTTGAATTTACCTACCGGAAGATTGGGGTAATGACGGCAGCAGTAATGGAAAAGCGGGATGGTTCACCTTACTGTGAAAGCTTGCGGCTAAAAATTATCATTAACTTTCCGGAGTTAATCCTTTAGGATTTCATTAGTTATGAAAGGCTAAAGCCTAAACTCCAGAAAGAACGCAAGGTTTCACAAGAAAATGGACGATTTTTGAACCGTCCCGGAAAAGCTTGATGCAGCCTTGAAAATCGTTCTCGGCTTATCTGACCATCGTCATTGACTGATCGCTCCTCAACCTAACCTGCTTGTCTGCTAACTATTAAAGGACAATTTGTGGAAGGGGAGATAAAATCCGAAATAAAAAATAAGAAAGGGGAAGTAAACATGAGTATCCGAGTAGCTATTAATGGTTTTGGCCGCATTGGCCGAAGTTGTTTGAAGGCCGGCCTGGACAGACCGGGGATCGAGTGGGTCGCCATCAATGACCTGACCGATCCTAAGACTTTGGCCCATTTATTAAAATACGATTCTGTCCAGGGGATATTTGACCGGGATATCTCTGCTGCAGCAAATGGAATAAGTATCGATGGGCAAGAGATAAAAGTTACGGCTCAACGTAATCCGTCGGAATTGCCGTGGAAAGAGTTAGAGGTAGATGTGGTCATTGAAGCCACCGGGATATTCAGAAACAGAGAGAAAGTTGAGCCCCATTTCAAAGCCGGGGCCAAACGGGTTATTGTCACTGCCCCGGCGAAAGGAGAAGACATTACCATTGTCCTTGGTGTAAACGAAGCTAATTATGATTCGAAGAAGCATTTCATTATCTCCAATGCCTCCTGCACGACTAACTGTCTTGCCCCGGTAGTCAAAGTGCTCTTAGATAAATTTGGTGTAAAGCGGGGACTGATGACCACCATTCATTCTTATACCAATGACCAGCAGTTGCTGGACTTGCCTCACAGCGACCTCAGGCGGGCGAGGGCAGCAGCCCTGTCAATGATTCCGACGACCACCGGGGCAGCTAAGGCAGTTACTTTAGTCATACCTGAACTTGAAGGCAAGTTGGACGGTATGGCCATCAGGGTGCCGACCCCTAATGTTTCGGTGGTGGACCTTACGGCTGAATTAGGCAGGGATGTGACGGTGGAGGAAGTAAACTCTGCCTTGCGAGAAGCAGCGGAAGGCGCGCTTAGCCGTTACCTGGAATATTGCGATCAACCTCTGGTTTCCTGTGACTTTAATAAAAACCCAAAATCAGCTATTGTCGATGGGCTTTCAACTGCGGTCATCGGAGGTAGTCTGGTTAAGGTCCTGGCCTGGTATGACAATGAGTGGGGTTACTCCAATCGAGTGGTAGACCTGGTCAAGTACATTGCGGAATGCGGATTGCGGATTGCGGAATAAACCGATTTCGGAATGCGGATTGCGGAATGAAAAATCCGAAATCCACAATTACATTGCGGAATGAGGATTGCGGATTGCGGAATGAAAAATCCGAAATCCACAATCTGAAATCCGAAATGAGGAGGGCCTATGTTCAATAAGTTGACAGTAGAAGACCTTGAGCTGGCAGGAAAAAGAGTTCTTATGAGGGTGGATTTTAATGTCCCACTCAGTCAGGGGCAGGTAGCTGATGATTACAAAATCAAGGCTGCCCTGCCGACGATAAATTATTGCCTTCAGGAGGGGGCAAGTCTTATCCTGATGTCTCATCTTGGCAGGCCAAAGGGGAAAGAATGTGACAAATATAGTCTGGCTCCGGTCGCCAAACGATTGGGAGAATTACTTGATCAAGAAGTGTTGATGATTAGTGACTGTGTTGGAGAAGAGACCGCACGTGAATTAGATGAAATGGCTCATGGAGGAGTGGCTTTATTGGAAAACTTGAGATTCTACCAGGAGGAAGAGAAGAATGATCCTGTTTTCTCCCGGGAGTTAGCTGCCCTGGCGGATGTCTATGTCAATGATGCCTTTGGCACTGCTCATCGGGCGCATGCTTCTACGGTCGGGGTAACCGGATATTTCCCCCGGGCAGCGGCGGGATTTTTGATGAAAAGTGAGTTTGAACATATGGAAACGATCAGAGCCAATCCTGAAAGGCCTATGGTAGCTATTATTGGTGGCGCTAAAATCTCAACCAAACTGAAGGAGATTGAAATCCTTTTGACCAAAGTGGACACCCTGCTTTTAGGTGGGGGGATGAGTTTTACTTTTTTGAAGGCGCAAGGGATATCTATCGGTAATTCCCTGGTGGATGAAAGTATGATCGAGGAAGCCGCCGATATTCTGGATCAGGCTAAAGAGAGGGGAGTGCCTCTTATACTTCCCTTTGATGCTGTTATTGTTAGAAGTATCGATTCTTCGGATGAACGGCGAATTGTGCCTAATGATGGGATACTTGACGGCTGGTTAGGGGTTGATATTGGCCCGGCGACTATAACTGAGTTTGGCCGGATATTACAGGAGGCCAGAACCATCATCTGGAACGGCCCGGTAGGGATATTTGAGGTGCCTGAATTTGCCAGGGGAACAGAGGAAATAGCTAAGCTGGTAGCCAATTCTTCAGCCACAAGTATTGTTGGTGGAGGTGAATCTGCCGCGGCTATTATTCAACTTGGCCTCCAGGATGAGATTAGCCATATCTCTACTGGCGGCGGGGCCTCACTGGAATTCTTAGAAGGCAAGGAACTGCCGGGGATTACTGCCTTGACTGATAAGTATAGCTTTTAAGATAATGTTTTTGGGGTAAGCGAATTCAAGATAGGCTATTCGACTTTTGGAGTTAATCCTTTAGGATTTCATTACTTATGAAAGGCTAAAGCCTAAACTCCAATCCTCAACCAACCCCAAAATCTTTTTCTTACACACTATAGTACACCTTTGCGAAAGTTGTTCACAAGTTTCAGAGGCTACCCAAAACCAGGGAGGAATTTACGCCGAGCTGGACTAAGGAAATAATATGAAACTCAAAAGGGATATTGAGCAAATAAATTGGTTAACTAAAGATGAAGAAGCGGCGGTAAGTGAGTACCTGGAAAGATTAAGAAGGAATTATGGGAAGATACTTAAAACTACTATTTTGTTTGGTTCCAAGGCCAGGGGAGATTCTGATGAAGAGTCAGACATTGATTTGTTAGTAGTAGTCAAAGATGAAGATTGGTCTCTTCAGGAAGAGATTGCCCTGGAAGCCTTTAAACCAATGTTGGAACACGATGTAATTATTTCTCCTCTGGTAATGGGCTCAAAACGTTTCCTCTGGCATAAAACGCACCGGGCACCTCTGTATCGAAATCTTGAGGCTGAAGGGATTGAGCTGTGGACGAGAACGACAAGTTAATCATCAATATCCGGTTAGATCGGGCTAAAGAGGATATTCAAACTGCCCTGGAACTTCTTGAATTGGGGAGGAACAGGGGCGCTGTCAATCGGGCCTATTATGCCATATTTACAATGACTACTGCTCTTTTACTAACGGAAGGAATAATTCGAGGCAAGCATTCCGGGGTTCAAGCTGCCTTTCATCAATATTTCATTAAGAGAGGGATTGTTGAACCGGAATATGGGCAGATTTTTATTGCTGCCAGAAAATCAAGAGAAGATTGTGATTACATTGACAATGTTATTATTGAACAAGGGTTAGCTAGCAGTCTGTCGGAGAGAAAATCTATCTGTGCGCAATTTTGTAGTGGTCGAGCTTGCTCGACGTTTTGGCAGAGCAAGCTCTGCAACTACAACAAGATGCCGTGAACATTGGGATTCTCTATTTCACTCCGACAGACTGCTAAGAGAACTATTGAAAAATGTCAGAAGTTTCTATAGCTTTTAACTGGTCAGTAGCAAGTTCTCCATAAGTGCTTGATTTTTCGACACTTAAGTTTTTCGCAGTTCAGACGCAATCGCGTAGAGAAAAGGCTTTAGTTTCAACAACTTACAGAGTATTCATTCTGGGAAAAGCTGAGAACTTACTGCTGTCCAGCTCTTAAGATAAATATTTTGGGGTAAGCGAATTCAAGATAGGCTATATAGCTTTCGGAGTTAATCCTTTAGGATTTCATTACTTATGAAAGGCTAAAGCCTAAACTCCAATCTTCAACCAACCCCAAATCTTTTTCTTAAGCACTATATTACGAATAGAGCAATATCTTAAAGAGATTGGAGCTATTAGTCCATAAGGAGCGTAAAATTATGCGAAAACCTATTATTGCCGGCAACTGGAAGATGAACAAGATCAGGCCTGCGGCTGTGGAATTGGCTCAGGGGTTGGTTGACCGGCTTAAGGATGTCTCAGGGGTAGAAGTAGTCCTGTGTCCTCCTTTTACGGCACTAAGAGAAGTAGCTAAATCTATTGAGGGAAGCAGCCTGGCGCTGGGAGCCCAGAATATGTATCATCAACCTTCCGGAGCTTACACGGGCGAGGTGTCCGGCCCAATGTTGGTTGACCTGGGATGTAAATATGTTATTATTGGGCATTCAGAGAGGAGAGAATATTTCAAAGAGGATAACGCCCTCATTAACTTAAAGGTGAAGGCAGCCTTGTCTTACGGACTTCTTCCGATTCTTTGTGTGGGGGAAAAGTTGTTTGAGCGCGAAGCGGGAAAGGCCGAAGAGGTGGTTTATGATCACCTTACCGGCGGATTGGAAGGTATTGCTCACGAAGAGATGTCCAGGATAGTTATTGCCTACGAGCCGGTCTGGGCTATCGGGACAGGCAAGACGGCTACCCCGGAAGACGCTGAGGCAATGCACCTCTTTATTCGCAAGACCTTGACTCAAATGTATGACCGGGAGTTAGCCCGGGGAGTCCGCATTCAGTACGGCGGGAGTGTCAAGCCGGGAAATATCGACGTCTTAATGGCTGAGCCGGACATAGATGGCGCCCTGGTCGGTGGCGCCAGTTTAGACCTAAACTCCTTTGCCAGAATCGTTAGATTCGAGGCAAATAGTTAAAGCAACTATTCAGGTAATCGATAATCGGTGAGGAAAAAGCAGTGATCGGTTGTCACTGATTACCGATCACCGATGATACTCTGAGGCTAAATCCCCTCGTCTCCACGCTCTGCGTAGGGATGCAGACTGTTTTATGACGCAGGACGCAGAGCGTCCCGGATGGGTGTTCCCACGCAGAGCGCGTGGGAACCAGAGCATTGTTGGTTGATTTTGGAGAAACTCAATATGGCTGATTTGATGGAGTACATAAAAATTCAATGGGCAGATATTCATCACACTCGAAATCAAGAATGGAAGGTTTTAGTTATAATAGTGGGAGTCTTTTATGCCCTTTTTATAGACAAAGAGTTTTCAGAACCTTTGAAAGTGGAGACGAGAAATGAGTAATATCTCCCCCCCCGATTTCCATTAATAGCAGAATTAAGTGAGTTAGCTAATTGCCTCAATCAAATGGGTGAAAGGCCGCTTAAGCTAATCGCTGATAAAGTTTATAAGGAATTTAATGAAACCGAATGGAATATACCCAAATGGTCTTTTGCGCCTAACAATGGGACTATTGAGGATAAAAAATTACTCCCAAATCCGGAAGATACATTCCAATTTTCACTTGCTAATGAGTGCTCAAAGCAAGATTTTCATGTACATAAAAATGTATTTGAAATTTATGTTTCATATTCAAGAATGGAAATATCATATATTAGAGACAAAAGAGAAGAAATCCTTGAGGTACCGAATGGTGTGCTAATTGTACCTCCAGGGGTGATCCATAAAATTAAACTTCATGGCATTACTTTTGTTTTTCAATCGAGTACCAGCGGATTTAAGGTTCACGAGGATAAAGAAGTTAGAGCGTTCAAACTTTAGAAGAAGACAATATTAAAGAGGATGGGAATGGAAAGAAAGTTGATCGTATCGGATCCAGGAGTAATGATGGGTAAAGCGGTCATCGCCGGGACGCGTATTACGGTGGAACTTGTTATAGAGAAGCTTGCTGCTGGTGAAACCGTTGAGCAGATTCTTGACGCTCATCCCCGGCTGACCCGCGGGATGGTTCAAGCGGCGCTCACTTTTGCGGCTGAGGCTTTGCGGGCTGACGTGGTTTACCCGATTGCTGAGGCAACATGAATTTTCTGGCAGACGAGAGTGTGGATCGATAAATTGTTGAGCGTCTTAGGCAAGATGGTCATTGTGTGTTATACGTTACCGAAATGGATCCGGGGATTTCCGATGATGTTGTGCTTGACTTAGCAAACCGTGAGACAGCCTTATTACTGACGGCAGATAAGGACTTCGGCGAGTTGGTGTTTTACCGTCAGCGTCGTTTTAGGGTCGGTATTGTGCTTATCAGATTGGCAGGGTTGTCTCCAATGACTAAGGCAGATATATAGTGTTTAAGAAAAAGATTTTGGGGTTGGCTATCCTTTGGAGTTCAGGCTTTAGCCTTTCATAACTAATGAAATCCTAAAGGATTAACTCCAAAAGCTACATAGCCTATCTTGAATTCGCTTACCTCAAAATATTTATCTTAAGAGCTATATCCACAGGATCAAAGAGGCTTACCTTAAGCTGGCCAGAACACAAAAGGAAATAAGATTAACAGAAGATATTTACCAGGAAGCGCTTAACGAGTTGGAGGTGGTTCGGAAGAGGTTCAATCTCAATCTGGTTCACCAAATAGATGTTCTAAAAGCAGAACAAGCAGCTAATGAAGCCAGATACAGGTTGTTAGAGACCAGAAACGAAAGGAAACTGGCAAATATGAAATTGGCCGGCATGCTTTTTGACCAGCCTGGCCTTTCAATAGAGATTGCCGACACCTTTTCCTATGTTTCTTTTTCAGGCACACTTGAAGAACCGATTCAGTTAGCTGAAGAAAGGAACTTATCTTTATTGAAAGCAAGGCTGGTTACCCTTCAGGCTGAATACAACCTGGCCTTGATTAAGGGGGAAACAAAACCAGGTTTAGACCTGAAAGTAGGTGGATATCTTGACCATACTAAGGAAGAGACGGAGAAAGGCTGGGAAATAGAGTTGAGATTTGATCTTTTCTCTCCTACAACCAAAATCTCGGTGTTGAGTGAGCGAAAGAGAGGAGAATATTATTCTCTGGTTACCTCCCACGGAATAGAAGCCTCTCTTTTTGATAATCCTTCAGTTTGGGCTGAGATAAAGGAAGCAGAAGCCGCGATTAAAGAAAATACAGCCAGGTCAAAACGTATAAAGGGCCAGATCACGCAACAAATTAGAGAACTCTACTTCAAGTTAAAGGAAACAGAGAATCTCCTTGAGGTAACCGAAGAAGGGATTCAAATAGCGGAGGAAGAATTGAGAATTATCCAGCTTAAACACAAGATGGGACAAGCAACGGCCGCTGAACTATTAAAAACAAAACTGGCTTTAAACAGAAGTCAAATCAGGCGAAACAGGCTTGTCTACGAGTATCAACTGACGCTATTCGAACTGGAAGAGTTGGTTGGGACAGAATTTCCTCATATTTCGCCTCAGGGTTAAGAGCGGGAAATTAGTTTCTCTGATGCCTCCGGTCAATCCATCACCCGGTTTGACCGGCCGGTAACCCTGAGTATCGCCTATTCTGATTCTGTGCCGGCGGATGGCATAGTAGATGGGACATCTCCGAAGATAGCAGAATCAGGCCTGAAGATATTCGGTCTTTCCGGAGGACAATGGGTAGATGTAGAAAAGATAGGCGGAAAGCAATTAGGGGTAGATGCAGAAAACAACCTGGTTTCGGCTAATATCTCCATGCCATCGGTCTATCTGCTGATGGCCCCGGTAGCGGCGACTACCCTGGATCAGGTGGTGGTCTATCCTAATCCATTCCAGTTGTGGAAAAATGATTTTGTGACCTTTGGCGGCAAGGAACCAGGCCGGAGATTGCCCTCTAAGGCCACTATCCGCCTGTATACGGTAAGTGGTGAATTGGTGACGACCATCGAAGAGACCGATGGAGACGGAGATGCCGCCTGGGATGGAAGAAATGAGGATAGAGAGGAAGTGTCCAGCGGTGTTTACATTTACGTGATCACCAGCGATGATGGCCGGACTATTACCGGCAAACTGGCGGTAATAAGGTAAGTGTCTGTGGGCCTTGTTCATCGTTTCGGCCATTTTGTAGGGTGGGTGGAGCGTAGCGAAACCCACCACCAACCACCAATATGGTGGGAATATGGTGGGTTCCACTCCGTTTCACCCAGCCTACATTGTTCGTGAATGGCCGAAACGATGAACATCGCCTACCAGCCTATTTTTCAAGGCCAGATAAGCTTTTTATACTTCAGCAAGTAACTTACGCCGGAGAGGACAGTAAGGAGAGTAGTGATCAACATTAATAGGTGAGGACCGAGTTCAAGGGTCCAGGCTAAATACCAATACCAGCCGTCTTTAGCCAGCATAATGGCGGGAGCAAGATCGCAGGAGGCTTGCTGACAATAGGATCTGACCAGTAAGATTAAAAGAATAGCAATAATGGCCACCATTTGAGAGGTGGTCTTGATTTTCCCTCCGCCACTAGCGGCAATAACCGTCCCTTCAGAAATGGCCAGCATCCTGAGCCCGGTAATCAGAAACTCCCTGGTAATAATCAGAAAAACCATCCAGGCCGGGATATGGAGCTGCGGCATGCCAACAAAGGAAATGAAGATAGCTGAAGTAAGCAGCTTGTCGGCTAAAGGGTCCATCAGCTTACCCCAGTTAGTCACTTTTTTCTCACGCCTGGCCAGCATCCCATCATAAAGGTCTGTTATAGCAGCAATTATAAAGATGACTAAAGTCGCAAATCGGGCATAGATATCTTCTTGCGCTAACAGGATGATAATAATAGGGATGAGTATAATCCTCGTTAAGGTTAATTTGTTCGCTAAGTTCATAATAATAATCGGGCGATGTTCATCGTTTCGGCCATTTAAAAATAGGAAGTAAGAAATGGGAAATAGGAAGTAAATCAAGATACTTCGGGACGGTTCATAATCGTCCATTTTCTTGTGAAACCTTAGGGTTCAAGGTTCAGGGTTCACGGTTCACGGTTCACGGTTCAAATAGCGTAAGGTGACCAACCCTGAACCTTGAACTTTGAACCTGGCAACCTGCCACAAGCTATCACAGTAAGGTGAACCGTCCCAGATACTTCCTATTTCCTAATTTCCCATTTCCCATTTTCGACTTGAGTGGCCGAAACGATGAACAAGGCCTAAAATAGTCCTGGTATACTAAGGCCACCAGTGAGTTTCTGCATTTCATCTTTAGCCATAGTAGAAACCCGATGCAGGGCCTCATTAACAGCCGCCTGAACCAAATCCTCAAGCATCTCTATCTCATCCGGATTAACTACTTCCGGATCAATCTTAATTTCAACAATCTCTTGCTGTCCATTGGCTGTTACCGTTACCATCCCACCTCCTGAGCTAACGGTAACCGTCTGTTCAGCTAATTCATCCTGCATCCTGGCCATATCTGACTGCATTTTTTGGACTTGCTTCATAATACCTTTCATGCCTTTCATGATATACCTCCTTTTTTCAGGTAACCGTTCACGGAACGCTGAAAGCCGTGAATGGCTACAAATAATGTAATGCTGCTCTTAACTCTTCACGGCCTTTATTATCTCCCCTTCAAATATCTCCAAAGCCCGTCCCACAATTGGTTCCATCTCTGTAATATGATGAAAATTCTGAAATTGGTTATCAGATTTATTAGAAGGAGAATCCACCGTTGAGGTCCGTCTGCTGTTACCGTTAATAGAAATGATCTTTAGATTAATATCTCTATCAAGGATTTGTCTGGCGACACTTTCAATTACTTCCCGGTAATCCTTTCGATCAACCGTTTTGGCCTGAAAGGAATTTTCCTCACTGAAGCCTATTACCAGGTCATTTCCTTTAAGTTCGACCATTTTACCAGCGCTCAAGCAACTCCCTAAGGAAGGTTTTTTTTGTTTGACCCGGTCAATGAGCCTTGACCAGACAGTGGCAACTTCACTCGAATCTGAAATTAAGACATCACCCGGGATTGCTGATTGCGCACCCACTTCGTGGGTACGCGGGATTTCGGATGACGCACCTGCTTCGCGGCTAAATTCATAAGCCATCGAAGGAGTAGCGATTTTAATTCCCTGGTCGGGAATACGATTTTCATTAGGGAAAGTAATCCGCGACTCCAGTTCTTCTAATCTGTTCAATATTTCCATTAAAGCTATCTTCTCCTGCGTTACCCTGGACATCTTTATGACCGTCAGTTCAAAGAGTAACCGTGCCTGAGATGACCACTTCATCTTCTCATTACACTCCTTTAATAGCTCAATGACCTTTAATATCTCATCTGATGATAACAGTGTTATTTGCTCCCTTAGCGAGGCCAGTTCGGAATCAGGCAGGTCAATCAACTTAGCTCCTTGCCCCGGATCGGTTTTAAGGATCAACCCATCCCTGAAGTATCCCATCAGGTCCCTGACTAATTGGTTTACATCCACTCCTCCCTCGACTACTTCAGCCACTAATCTAAGGCCGGCCGCAGCGTCAGACTGACTTGCTACTGCCGCAAACTTAGAGAGTATATCAAAATTAACCAGGCCTAAAACAGTGGTGACATCTTCTGTTTTGATGGAACCTTCATCCTGGTAAGAGATGACCTGATCAAGGATAGTCTGGGCATCCCGAAGACTGCCGGCTGCCTGCCGGGCAATAAGGGCTAAGGCTTCTTCCTCAACTTCAATTTCTTCAGACGCGGCCATTTGCTTAAGCTGGGCAGTAATTTGCCCGCTTCCTATTCGTCTGAAGTCAAATCGCTGACACCGGGAGAGAATAGTTTGAGGAACCTTGTGAGGTTCAGTCGTGGCAAAGATAAAGATAACGTGAGGGGGAGGCTCTTCCAGGGTTTTCAGGAGGGCATTAAATGCCTCTTTAGTCAGCATATGGACTTCATCAATGATATAGATCTTATACCGTGATTTAGCCGGAGATAGCCTGACTTTTTCCCTGAGATCCCTGATTTCGTCTATGCCCCTGTTTGAGGCCCCATCAATTTCAATGACATCAAGCCATTGACCGGCGGAAATTCCAGCACATGCCGGACAATTCAGGCACGGCTTTGGCGTTGGGCCTTTCTCACAATTAACCGCTTTGGCCAATATGCGGGCAATACTTGTCTTCCCTGTCCCCCTGGGACCAGTGAAGAGATAGGCCTGCCCAATCCGTTCCTGACGCAAGGCATTAGCCAGGGTAGTCGTTACATGGGATTGACTGACTACTTCTTCAAATACCCTGGGCCGCCATCTTCTGGCCAGAACCGTGTAAGACATTAGTTGCCTCCTTGAGCCGTAATCCGTAATCTGCAATCTGGGCCTTAATCATCGTTTTGGCCATTTGTAGGGTGGGCTTTGCCCACCGATTTCTGCAAACGCCTTTGTTGGTGGGCAAAGCCCCACTGCCATTAAGTTAAGCCGAAGCTTTTGAAACACAATAGGTTGGCAAGGTAGGAGTTTAGGCTTTAGCCTTTCATTCTCCTGGTATTGTGCTGCAAATGAAACCCTAAAGGGTAAATTCCCTTCACAGGTGACTGCGGGACGAATTACATACTCCCTATATCGCCTTAGCATAAAGAGTTACCCTTAACTTAATGGCAGTGGGGCAAAGCCCACCCTACTTCTACTCCTTCCGGTCTCGTGAGTGGCCGAAACGATAATCATCGCCGCAATCCGCAATCCGCAATCCGCAATCCGTAATCCGCAATCCGTAATCCGCAATCCGCAATCAGATTATCTCCAGACTATAATCCATTGACTTAGCCGAGCTGGTCAGTGAGCCGATAGAAATCATATCTACGCCACAGCGGGCGATGGCCTCTACTGTCTCAAGGGTGACTCCCCCCGAAGCCTCAAGAAGGATGTGGGGATTCTTCTCTCTGGCCAGAACTACGGCCTTTCTCAATTCCTCAGGGGCAAAATTGTCTAACAGGATAACATCTGCTCCGGCTGAGATGGCCTCATCAAGTTCGTCCAGGGTTTCTACCTCTACCTCTATTCTGAGCAGGTGGGGACGTCCGGCCATGGCAAGTTCCACTGCCGGCCTGATTCCTCCTGAGACCTTGATGTGATTGTCTTTGATCAGAATCCCATCGCTAAGATTAAAACGATGATTGTATCCGCCACCAACTCTGACCGCATATTTTTCCAGGGCACGCAGCCCCGGGGTGGTCTTTCGAGTATCAACGACTTTAACTTCTGACCCCTTGACCCTGTCCACAAATTCAGCCGTGAGCGTGGCAATCCCGGATAACCTCCCCAGAAAATTTAAGGCCGTTCGTTCTGCCGTCAGTATTCCTCCGGCTGACCCCTCAATTTCAACTACCACTTCGTTTTCTCTAACCCTGTCACCTTCCGCTACTTGAAAGCGGACATCAAGTTCAGGTTCTACTTCTTCAAATACGGCCTTAACCACTTCTAAACCAGCTACTATCCCTTTTTCTCCGGAAGATATCTTCGCCCGGCACTCAACTTCTTCTCTAAGGCATAGCTGGGTGGTCAAATCTCCCTGCCCGATATCTTCAGCTAAGGCAGTAGTAATGATAGGTTTTAACCATAAATGATCGATAAGTCTCATAAGCTTCTGAGTGCCAGAGCGATTCGGAGTGCTTCGTCGATCTCCACCATTTGCTCCGCAGATAAAGAACCGACGTAGTGTGTGAGCGCCCTTTTGGGAATGCTCACCAGCTCGTCGCAGTGGATGCTGCTCTCGTGCTTCAATCCTTGCTCAATGCTTACTCTTACCTGTGTTGAGAGCCCATCGTATCTACTGTAGACAAGCGCACAAATGATCGTTGAGAACCTGGAGTCGATGAACACCTGGCGGCTTACGACAACAAACAGCCGGTATCTCTTAGGATCGTGAGAAGTTGCCTTGTAAACCCTGTAGATGTCTCCCCGCTTCATAATGATACCTGATATGATAGAACATCCTCAGCTTCTTGGTTGAGATAGTCTGAGTTCTTGTTCAGTATCCTCAAGTCGTTGGATTCTGGTTTTCCTAAGGAGACTTGGGCCAGATGCTTGCGGAGAAATGACTCCACAAATTTCGACCGATTTTTGGTGTCATCCGCGAGCTTGTCCAGTTCTGCAACAAGGTCGTTAGGAAGTGGAATAGTTATCTGCTGTGCCATACATATCTACCTCCGATTTTTGCCTTTGCAAATCAGTTCAAGCGTGATCCGGATCAATCTATACTATTACCCCGCAACATTTGCGTTGTCCGCGAGAATGTTACGATTGCGGA
>JASEGY010000300.1:0-1292 GCA_030019105.1 bacterium
TAGAAATTGGAAATTGGGCCTTCATACTTTCTAATTTCTAATTTCCAATTTCGAGATGCTGCTAAGGACCTTTTTTCGTTCTTTCTTTATACAATCTGTCTGGAACTTTGAATCTATGCTCAGTGTTGGGTTTGCCTATATCCTGCTTCCTACTATCAGGAAACTTTACCCTGATCAAGAAGCCCGGAAAGAAGCCTTATCCCGACATCTGGAATTCTTTAATACTAATCCTTATTTAGCCGGGCCTATTATTGGTTTAACTATAGCCAAAGAAGAGTCATTGGCCGGAGGGGAAGAGGGGGTTACACCGGAAGAGATATCTATTCTTAAGACAAGTATGATGGGCCCGCTGGCTGTCATAGGTGACAATCTTTTCTGGGCTACCTGGAGGCCGTTAACCGCCTTTTTAGGGGTCATATTGGTCTGGAGCGGAAGTATATTGGGTCCGGTTCTTTTTTTGGTATTTTATAACAGCCTCCAGATACCATTAAGATATTTTGGGATAAAAGGCGGGTATACTCTGGGAGAGGAAGAATTACTTCAATTTATCAAACGTCTGGCTACTTCAAATATTTTACCTTACCTTAAGCTCATTGCCTTGATATTTGTTGGGATTGTGATAGGCAGTTTAACTGAAATGGATGGACTTGGTCTTAAGACCGTAAATTCAGTTCAACGAATAGAGCTTAAATGTGTTTCGGCCGGACTGATTGGGATTATTGCCTGGAGTATTCATAAAGGATTTAGTCCAACCAGGATTTTTGCCTTGATAGTGGGTGCAAGTATTTTGGGAGGATACCTTTAGATTGCGAAGTACAGGGTGGTTGGGGACTTGACAAGATAGATGCAAGTTTGGAGCATAAGGAGGGATGGAAAAAATGACCTTTATGGAAAATTTAGCCTTAGTAGGCACAGCAGCGACAATACTGGGAGTGTTTCTTACGGTCTATGCCATAATTAACAATAAAACACTCAAAAAGGAAAGTAAGTTAACCAGAGAAGCATTAGAGAAGGAAAGTAGCTTAACCAGAGAAATGATTAAAGAAACGACTGAATATGTAGTTAAATATTTAGGCGACTTGATTGTGGCTGAAGGTGGTAGAACTCGTAAGGCTATAGAAAGCAGTGCCGGAGGGTGATTGCCCCCAAATAGTCACAAGCGTCAGGGCGTCAGACCAATGAAAGCTGAAAACTGACGGCTGAACGCTTACCTTCGAAATTGGATGGAGGGGGATGGTTCACCTTACTGTGAAAGCTTGCGACGGAGAAAAATATCGAATATCGAACAAGGA
>JASEGY010000300.1:1356-4061 GCA_030019105.1 bacterium
TGATATTCAATCCACAAGTTTTCACAGTAAAATTGTAGATTATGAACCGTCCCGATGGAGGTTTTTAGTGAGAGTAACCAGGCAAAAGATCGGCAAGCAAAAGATCGTCAAGAAAACAGTCCCTATTATTAACAAATTAGGACTTCATGCCCGTGCTGCGGCTGTATTGGTTCAGACAGCCAATAAGTTTGAAGCTGAGATTACTTTGGAGAAGAAAGGCAACTCAACCGTTATCAATGGAAAGAGTATTATGGGTGTGCTGATGTTGGCTGCTCCCTGTGGGTCATCTTTGATCATTAAGGCTGAAGGAGAGGATGCGGATATTATGGTAGCCGAGCTAAGCCAATTAGCAGCTCAAAAGTTCTGGGAAGAGGAGTTTGAAAAAAAGAAATGATTACCTTAACAGGCATTGCCGCTTCACATGGGATTGCTTTTGGTAAAGCCTTCCTTTATGAAGTGGAAAAGTTTAAAGTCATCCGGCGACAAATATCGGATCAGAATGTTGAAGCTGAAATAGAGCAATTTAAGCAGGCTGTGGCTAAGGCCAAACGGGAGATCATCCAGATCAGAGATAATGTGGCTCAAAGAATGTCTAAAGAGTATGCCGATATCTTTAGCGCTCATTTGCTTCTTTTGGAGGACCATTTCCTTATCCTTGAAGTCACTAAAAAGATAAAAGAGGAATACAAGAATGTAGAGTTTGCCCTATGGGAAGTCCTGGAGATGTTGACCAAGAATTTCTATGAACTGGAAGATGAATATATCCGGGAAAGGGCGGTTGATATTTATGATATAGGGAAAAAGATTCTTTACAATATGGTTGAGAGAAAGAGGGTGGGCCTGGAAGGGATAGAACCGGGCACAGTGATTGTCGCCCATAACCTCACCCCTTCTGATACGGTCCAGATAGATAAAGAGAAGGTAGTCGCTTTTGTAACTGATGTGGGCGGGCCGACTTCTCATACCGCTATTCTCGCCCGCGCCATGGAAATACCGGCTGTTGTTGGCTTAAACAACGTTACTTCCCAGGTTAAGGATGGAGACTCCCTGATCGTTGATGGTCTGAGTGGCCAAATAGTGATAAATCCAACCCAGACTGTCCTGGAGGAGTATAATCGAAGGAGTGTTGAATTTGAGGCCTTTCAGGCCGGCCTGGCTAAATTAAAGGATTTGCCGGCTGAAACTCCGGATAGATATCGCCTTGAGATAGGAGCCAATATAGAACTTATCGAAGAAGTCACCTCAGCAAAAGAACATGGGGCTGAAGGGATCGGGCTTTATCGTACAGAATTTTTTTACCTTAACCGGGATGATCTTCCATCAGAAGAGGAGATGTTTAAGACTTATCGGGAAGCGGTTGAAGCTACCTTTCCTTATCCGGTGATCTTTAGAACCCTGGACCTGGGAGGAGACAAACTTCCTTATCACTTAGAAGAGCCATGGAACCAAATTGAGAGCAACCCTTTTTTGGGTCTCCGGGCCATCCGCCTTTGCCTCCAGCATCCGGATATCTTGAAGACCCAGTTTCGGGCTATCCTGAGAGCCAGTAAGCATGGTAAAGTCAAGATTATTATTCCCATGATATCCAGTGTTGAGGAAGTAAGGGAAACTAAGGCTATTCTGGCTGATGTCATGCAAGAACTCAAAGACAAAGAAATTCCGTTTGATGAAAAGATTGAATTCGGCATTATGATTGAAACCCCTTCAGCCGCTGTGACGGCTGATATATTAGCCAAAGAGGTTGATTTTTTCAGTATTGGAACCAATGATCTGATCCAGTATGCCCTGGCTGTTGATCGGGGGAATGAACATATTGCTTATCTCTATCGGCCTTCTCATCCGGCTATCCTCCGCTTACTTAAAAAGACAATTGAGGCCGCCCATCGGGAAGGTAAATGGGTCGGGATGTGTGGGGAAATGGCCAGTAATCCCCTTTTTACTGTTTTGTTGCTTGGTTTGGGACTGGATGAATTTTCGATGAGTGGGGTGAGCATCCCTGAAATTAAGGAGATCATCCGTGCCACGACGCTTCAAGAAGCCAGGGAATTACTTCAACAGGCCTTAACCCTGTCCGGAACTGACGAAGTCGAAGGGTTAATGCGAGAACGATTATCTGCCCGATTCGGACATCTCATGGAGCGTGCCTGAATCTGGTGTCTGGTAGTCTGGTGTCTGGTAGTCTGGTAAATACCAGGCGACCACTCACCAGACGACCAGACACCAGACTACAGAGTGTTGCCCTGATTTGAACCATGCCCAAATTTATCATTGCAAATTAATTATCCATCCGTAAATTTGAAATGCTATAGTGCTTAAGAAAAAGATTTTGGGGTTGGCTATCAATTGGAGTTTAGGCTTTAGCCTTTCATAACTAATGAAATCCTAAAGGATTAACTCCAAAAGTCGAACAACCTGTCTTGAGTTCGCTTACTCCAAAAACATTATCTTAAAAGCTATAAATGCTAAATTTGCAATTTTAAATGTAACTACTCAGCCACGAATGAACACGAATATACACGAATAAAAACCAACACCTAAATTTAGCCGATGAGGCGAATAGAACACGGATTGTACGGATGAGACGGATAGACACGGATAATAAAAATCAGTGAAAATCCGTTGAATCCGTGTCATCCGTGTTCTATAAAAATTCGTGATAATTCGTGTTCATTCGTGGTTAATAAGGAGGCTGTGTAGTTACTTTT
>JASEGY010000300.1:4067-4791 GCA_030019105.1 bacterium
AAAATTCGTGATAATTCGTGTTCATTCGTGGTTAATAAGGAGGCTGTGTAGTTACTTTTAAATGAGATAAGATGCCCGGATTAGTTATTGGACTAACTGGTGGTTTTGCTACTGGTAAAACCACGGCAGCAAATATCTTCAAGAGATTAGGAGCAACCATCATTGATGCCGATGAAGTCGCCAGAAGTCTCCTTACCCGGGGAACTGAGGTTTACAACAATGTGGTTGCTTGCTTTGGGGAAGATATATTAGAGAGCGATCACTCTATTAACCGTCAGAGACTGGCTCAAACAGTTTTTAAAGACCCGAATGCCCTGGCCCGGCTTAACCGAATTACTCATCCGGCTATTATCAACCAAATAGAAAAAATGATTGCAGCCCACGACCCTTTAGACAGAATTATCATTATTGATGCCCCCCTTCTGGTGGAAGCAAAGATGATAAATATGATTGATCAATTAGTGGTCGTTACGGCTAAACCAGAGGTCCAAATTCAGCGGGCAATAGCCAGGAATAATATTAGCCCGGCCCAGGTTAGAAAACGGATAGCAGCCCAGCTCCCTTTAGAAGAAAAGGTTAGTTTAGCTGATTTTGTGATTGACAATAATGCTTCTCTGCAGACAACTGAAGATCAGGTGGCTCGAATCTTTGGAAAGTTGAAAGGGTAGTAAGAACTCGAGAGTTAAAAGTTCTCGTGTGTCTTCGAGGCTAACCCATTTAAAAT
>JASEGY010000301.1:0-880 GCA_030019105.1 bacterium
GCCTAAACTCCAATTGATAGCCAACCCCAAAATCTTTTTCTTAAGCACTATAGTTCATGGCGTTTCAACGTTATAGCATCCTGCACCGGTTTTTTTAATTACCAGCTACCAGTTTCACTACTCAACTACTTCTTTTTCGCCTTCCGGATAATAAGAAGCGTTCCCTTTCTCCCGGGGGTTGCCCCTCTAACTAAAAGTAAGTTCTTCTCCGTCTCTATCTTGACTACCTCTAAGTTTTGAATTGTGCTCCGTTTTCCACCCAGACGTCCCGGGAGTCTCTTGCCTTTATAAACCCTGGATGGCCAGGCAGAAGAGCCAATAGAACCGGGGGCACGGTGGAACATAGAACCATGACTTGCCTTCCCGCCTTTAAAACCCCATCGCTTGATTACCCCGGCAAATCCTTTTCCTTTCGATGTTCCCGTTACATCCACATATTCTCCAGGCTTAAAGAAACCATCTGCTTTGATCTCCTGCCCCGGATTATACCCGGAAATATCGTCCAGTCTGAACTCTCTCAAGTTTTTCATAGGTGAAACGTTAGCCTTCTTGAAGTGGCCCCGGAGCGATTTTGTCGTAGATTTTTCTTTTTGTTTTTCAAAGCCCAATTGGACCGCTTTATATCCATCCGAGTCCATATCTTTAAGCTGGACAACCAGACAAGGATCGGTCGAGATCACAGTTACCGGAATAAGTCGCCGGTCTTCTCCAAACAACTGAGTCATCCCGATTTTTCTTCCTAAAATGCCTAATTGGATTTCGGATTTCGGATTTTGGATTTCGGATTGTTTATTCATTGTTTAACCTGAAAGCTTCCTTCCTATTACTATAGTGTTTAAGAAAAAGATTTTGGGGTTGGCTATCCTTTGGAGTTCAGGCT
>JASEGY010000301.1:887-4734 GCA_030019105.1 bacterium
TTTAAGAAAAAGATTTTGGGGTTGGCTATCCTTTGGAGTTCAGGCTTTAGCCTTTCATAACTAATGAAATCCTAAAGGATTAACTCCAAAAGCTACATAGCCTATCTTGAATTCGCTTACCCCAAAATATTTATCTTAAGAGCTATACGAACACGGACAGACATGGACAAACACGGACAACGGACACGAAATTAGGCTCCGCCCTAATTTAATGCTTAGGAATTTTAAAATTGGAGTTTAGGCTTTAGCCTTTCAATGAAATCCTAAAGGATTAACTCCGGAAAAGTTGCGCAGCCTAACTCGTTGAGAAGATACTTAGAGCTTTATCGCCACATCTACTCCCGCTGGAAGTTCTAATTTCATTAAAGCCGCGATAGTATCTTCCGTCGGTTCCAGGATGTCTAATACCCTTTTATGGATGCACATCTCAAATTGCTCCCTTGACTTCTTATCCACGTGAGGGGATCTTAGCACCGTATACCGGCTTATTTTTGTCGGTAACGGGATCGGCCCTGAAACCCTGGCTTCGGTTCGGTTGGCTGTAGAAACAATTTCACCCGCCGATTGATCCAGAATCCTGTGGTCGTAGGCATTAAGCTTAATACGAATTTTCTGAGAAACCACAACAACTCCTTCTGAACTAAATTAAGCGTAACCGTTCACGGAAGGCTGAAATTAGAAATTATAGTATTTAAGAAAAAGATTTTGGGGTTCGTTATCCTTTGGACTTTAGGCTTTAGCCTTTCATAACTAATGAAATCCTAAAGGATTAACTCCGAAAGCTACATAGTCTATCTTGAATTCACCTACCCCAAAATATTTATCTTAAGAGCTATAGAAATTGGAAATTGAGCCTTCATACTTTTGTGCTGTTGATAAATGCATTCAATTTGGGGCCAAATTCCCCAACTATTGTCTTATCCAAGCCAAATGAAACGATGCCCCAATTTCTAATTTCCAATTTCTAATTTCAAGCCGTGAACGGCTACAATTATGCCACTTTCAATCCTCGAGTTATCTCATCCGAGATATACCGCGGCGCTTCTTGATAGTTAGAAAATTCCATATGATAGGTTGCCCGGCCCTGGGTTGCCGATCTGAGGGATGTAGCATAACCAAACATCTCAGCTAAAGGAACAATCCCTTTAACTACATGGGTCTCTTTCCCCCGGGGCTCCATACCGGAGATACTGCCCCGTCTGGCATTAAGGTCACCAATTACATCTCCCATAAAATCTCTGGGAACAATAACTTCTATCTTCATTACCGGCTCGAGCAAAGCAGGATCAGCCCGCTTGAGGCCTTCCCTGAGGGCCAGCGCCCCGGCATTTTTAAAAGCCATTTCCGATGAATCAACGTCATGGTAAGAACCATCATAAAGCACGGCCTCAAAGTCCACTAAGGGATAGCCGGCCAGAATTCCATGCTCAGCCGCTTCTTTAATCCCCTTCTCAACCGGCGGGATATATTCTTTAGGGATAGCCCCCCCTGTAATCTTATTGGTAAAGACAAATCCCGACCCTGACTCTCCGGGAATAAATTCCACCCAGATATGTCCATACTGACCACGCCCACCGGTTTGTTTGATATACTTCCCCTCGGATTTGATCCTTCTCTTTATCGTCTCCCGATAAGCAACCTGGGGCTTGCCAACCCTGACCCCAACCTTGAATTCCCGTTGCATCCGATCGGTAAGTACTTCAAGATGAAGTTCGCCCATCCCGGATATGATCACCTGGCCAGTTTCCCGATCAGTGTGAACTCTGAAAGTCGGGTCCTCCTGCGAGAGAGCCATCAGGCTAAACCCAAGCTTCTCCTCATCCAGCTTTGTGTTAGGTTCTATGGCTACTGAGATAACAGGTTCAGGAAATTGAATAGATTCTAAGAGAATAGGATGATTTCGATTACACAGGGTCTGACCGGTCGCTGTATTTTTTAGTCCGACTATGGCCGCAATATCGCCGGCAGAGACCTCTTTCAACTCCGTCCTCTTGTTAGCATGCATCTGAAGAATCCGGCCTACTCGTTCCTTCTTTCCTGCCACCGGATTATATATCTGGTCCCCGCTGGCACAAGAGCCTGAATAAGCCCGGACATAACTCAGATTCCCCACATAGGGATCAGTAACCACCTTAAAGATAAGGGCAGAAAAAGGTTCATCAACAGATCCGGCCCTTTCTTCCCTTGCCTCCGTATCAGGATTAATCCCGACCACAGGCGGAACGTCAACCGGAGACGGCAAATAATCAATAACAGCATCAAGCAGGGACTGCACACCTTTATTCTTAAAAGCGCTGCCACATAAAACAGGTGTTATCCTGGCCTCAAGGGTTGCTTTCCTAATGGCCGCCTTGATTTCAGCCCCGGTAATATCTTCCTCATCAATATATTTTTCCATTAAAGCGTCATCCACTTCAGCCACTGCCTCTATCAGTAAACTATGGTAACGGCGGCTCTTTTCCAAATAATCTTCCGGGATATCTTCCACCATAAATTCCGCTCCCAGGCTCTCGTTCTTCCAGCGGACGGCCTTCATTCCGACTAAATCGATCAGCCCCACAAAATTTTCTTCCATACCTAAAGGAAGCTGGATCGGAACAGCACGGGCAGAAAGCTTCTCTTCCATCATTTGCACAACGTGATGAAAATCAGCCCCGACCTTATCCATTTTATTGATAAAGGCGATTCTTGGAACCTTGTATTTATCCGCTTGATGCCAGACCGTCTCTGACTGCGGTTCTACTCCACCTACCGAACAAAAGACAGCCACCGCTCCATCGAGAACCCTTAATGAGCGCTCCACTTCTATGGTAAAATCTACATGTCCGGGAGTATCAATAAGGTTGATCCGGTGATCCTGCCAGGAAAATGTCGTAGCGGCAGCCGTAATAGTAATTCCACGTTCCTGCTCCTGTTCCATCCAATCCATGGTAGCTGTGCCGTCATGGACTTCACCCAGTTTATAAAGCTTGCCCGCATAGTAAAGCATCCGCTCAGTAGTCGTTGTCTTACCGGCATCGATGTGGGCCATAATACCAATATTCCTAATATGTTTAAGTGAATCTGTTTTTGACATAATTTAACCTCGGATTTAAAAGAAAAAGTCCTGCTAATTAAGTAAGCAATCAACATTAAACTCCTTCTCATAAGTGTTCAGGTATCAGCTTTTAAAACTGTGAACATGAGTAGTTACCTTTATCTACCACCGATAATGAGCAAAGGCCTTGTTTGCCTCAGCCATCCGGTGAGTATCATCTTTCTTCTTGACAGCGCTGCCGGTATTATTAGCCGCATCTATCAACTCGGCGGCCAGTTTTTGCACCATACTTCTGCCTTTTCTTTGTTTAGAAAAAGAAATGATCCAACGCATAGACAAAGATATTCCCCGGTCTTTAACCACCTCGACCGGTACCTGGTAGGTTGCTCCACCGACCCGTCTGGATTTAACCACCAATCTGGGTCTTGCCCCCTCGACTGCCTTCTTGAAGATCTTCAATGGCGGCTCACCTGTCTTCTCTTCCACAATTTTCATGGTTTGATAGAATATCTTCTCCGCCAGACTCTTCTTTCCCCTCTGCATAAGCTTATTGAGAAATTTAGCCACCATCTGGCTATTATAAACCGCATCCGGTGGAATACTCCGCTTTTTACTTAATCGTCTTCTGGGCACGAAAAACTCCCCCTCTTTTTCTCGTAAGTAGTACGTACTAGGTAGTAAGTAGTAGGTAGTAGGTAGTAGGTAGTAGGTAGTAAGTATACTCAACGCGGGCATAATCTGCGATTTTGTATTTCCTCAATAACTCAGGGTAATTTGGTTGTAAGTTGTAGGTTGTAAGTTACTTCTACG
>JASEGY010000302.1 GCA_030019105.1 bacterium
AGGGGGTATCCGGATTTGAGCCAGGCAAATCAATAGTCAAACTGAAACTCAAACTATCCGAAGAACTTGTCCCCGGAACAAGGATAACCCTTGTCTGCTCAAATATAGTCGCCAGGGACTCTTTAGATCAGCCTATTTCTTTACATCCTGCCGGCAGTGAAATTATTATTAAGAAGGGCAGCGCAGGGCAGCTTCTGGTCTGGCCCGGGGACACCAATAACGACGGGGCAGTAGATGCCAGAGACATTCTGCCCATTGGCCTGTATTGGAAAGCTCAGAGTCAGCCCAGGGAGTCGGCTTCCTCCCGGTGGGTTTCCCAACCAGCCGTGGCATGGGAAGTGACCGGGGCCGCTTATGCTGATGCCAATGGTGATGGAATCGTGGATGCCAGGGATGTCCTGCCCATTGGTATGAACTGGCACAGTTCAATATCTACAGATAACAGTTGGCCGTCGACTATTAACAATCCGCAATCCCGGGTACCCACGAAGTGGGTGTGCAATCCGCAATTGGTAGAACCTCTTCGGGCGATGTATGAGGCTCTTGAAGATACTTCTTATCTTGAGCTAAAGGAAGCGCTGGCCGAATATATCAAACTGGCCATATCTAATCAGGTTCCAGCCAGGACTCAACTCCTGCAGAATTATCCCAACCCCTTTAATCCGGATGTCTGGATACCATTCCGGCTGGCTGAAGAGGCTGAAGTGACAATAGCCGTTTACAATCTGGCCGGTCAATTGGTCAAGACGATCAATCCGGGTAAGCTGTCCGCCGGAAGCTATCTAAGCCGCGATCGGGCTGTTTACTGGGATGGCCTGGATGAGAAGGGGAAAGAGGTGTCAAGTGGGATCTATCTTTACCAGCTCAAAGCCGGTTCCTTTACCGGCACCAGGAAGATGATAATTTTGAAGTAACCGGGGGCGGACCATAGATGTGAATTCTCAAGAGACAGGAAAGAATTAGATTGACATTTGGGGTATTTATTTGGTAAACTGAAATTACTTCAGACAGAGAGGTTTTAGCTTGCCAGGAAGAAGCCGGCAGATATTTTGGGATAAAGAAATAGTTGAGAAATGATTAAAGATTAGCCGCGTGTGCGCCTTTGGAAAACGTTAGGCTCTAAAAAGGAGGAAGATAAATGGATGCAGCACAAGGAATTAAGGTAGTCAGCATGTTTGTTGGGATATTAGTCCCACTAATCGGATTTGTATGGTGGTTACATGGAAGGTTTTCTGTTCTGGAAAAAAAGATGACAGAGAGCAACAATGCCCTGGGAAAGAACATGACAGATAACAATAATGCCCTGGAAAAGAAAATGACAGATAACAATAATGCCCTGGAAAAGAACATGACAGATAACAATAATGCCCTGGAAAAGAACATGACAGATAACAATAATGCTCTGGGAAAGAAAATAACAGATAACAATAATCTCCTGGAAAAGAAAATAACAGAAAGCAATAACTCTCTGGGAAAGGAAATGACAGATAACAACAATCTCCTGGAAAAGAGAATAACAGATAACAATAATCTCCTGGAAAAGAAAATAATAGATAATAATAATCTCCTGGAAAAGAAAATAACAGATAACAATAATCTCCTGGAAAAGAGAATGACAGATACCCATAATGGCTTTGAGCGAAAAATAGGAGATACCAATAAGATTATTGCGCTTATTTGCAGTATCATGGAAAGTGTAGTAAAAACTAATGAAACTGTTGTATCTATTCTTATTGAATCAAAGCTTGCTTTACCTGAACAACAAAAGGAGCTTTATGGACATCAAATTGCGGTTCAACAAAGCATCCTTGGGAGTACAGTAAATTGGGCTAAGGAAAAAGCCAATCCTCTCACCCGTCAAGAAGCTGATCGGCTTACAAAGTATGGCGATATGCTGATGAATACGGAGTTATTTTCACTGGAAGAAGCCAAAGACCTTCAAACCATGGTTTATAAACTGCGTAAAGAACCGGACGCTCCCATGGAAGGACTTGGAGCATTGGGCAGAGTAGCAGCGATTGTTCTTGGAATGGCTTTAAGGGCTTACGGCGAAGAAATAGAAAAGGAAAAAGAAAAGGAAAAAGAAAAGGAAAAAGAAAAGGAAAAGGAAAAGGAGGCTGAGAAATGATTATTGTTTTAAGGCCTGATGCCACCTCGTCTCAGATCGATCATATTGTTGAAAAGACAAAAGAAAAAGGGTTGACACCATTTGTTACCAGGGGAGTAGAGCGAACTATAGTCGGTCTCATTGGAGATGAACGTATTTTAGCCGCCTGGGATCTGGAAAATATTCCCGGCGTGGAGAAGGTCCTGGCAGTCTTAAAACCATTTAAATTAGCCAGTCTTGACTTCAACCCGGAAAGGACGAAGATCAAAATAGGCCGGGTAATCATTGGGGATACTCAGGTAGTGGTTATCGCCGGGCCATGTGCTGTCGAAAGTGAATCCCAGATTATCGAAACGGCCCAAAAGGTAAAAGAGGCCGGAGCACACATGCTTAGAGGCGGGGCCTTTAAGCCGAGGACTTCCCCTTACAGCTTCCAGGGGCTGGCTGAAGAAGGGCTGAAATACCTGGCTAAGGCCCGGGAAGAAACCGGTTTGCCATTTGTGACCGAGGTAATGGATACTCGTGATGTAGCCCTGGTGAATGAATACGCAGATGTGGTTCAGATAGGCGCCAGAAATATGCAGAATTTCGCCCTCTTAAAAGAAGCAGGCAAGTATCCCAGGCCGGTTCTCCTTAAAAGAGGGTTGTCAAATACGATGGAAGAGCTTCTTATGTCAGCCGAATACATTATGTCTGAAGGGAATATGCAGGTTATGTTGTGTGAACGGGGAATCAGGACCTTTGAGAAGGCCACCCGGAACACTCTGGACATCTCAGCCATACCTGTGCTCAAAGACATGACTCATCTGCCTATTATTGTTGACCCCAGTCATGGCGGGGGTAAATGGAAATGGGTCGCGCCCCTCTCTAAGGCGGCTATCGCGGCCGGATGCGACGGCCTTATCATCGAAGTCCATCCTAATCCGGAGGAAGCTGTTTCGGACGGCAGCCAGTCTCTTCGGCCCGATAAGTTTCAGAAAGTTATGGAAGAACTAAAAGTAATCGCAGAGGCAATCGGAAGAAGGTTGTAAATGAACTCGAAACTCGAAACTCGACGACCCGCAAGGCCGAGCCGGCCTGGCGGGCCGAGCCGGCCTGGCAGCGGGTGCCCCGAACTCGAAACTGTGGCCATCATCGGGGTTGGCCTTATTGGTGGTTCATTAGGCATAGCTCTTAAGCAGCGGCACTTAGTTAAACGGGTTATCGGCATAGGCCGCAGAAGGGAATCCCTCCAGCGGGCCATTAAAGTAGCGGCGATAGATACGGCAACTACTGATCCGGCGTTGGGAGTAAAAGAGGCAGACATAGTTGTTCTGGCTGCGCCGGTAGGAGATATTATCCCCTTGCTTTCCAACATTGTTCCTCATCTAAAACCAGGGGCGATTATTACCGATGTCGGCAGTACTAAAAAGGAGATAGTGGAACAAGCCACTTCTCTGGTGCCGGACCACCTCTATTTTGTCGGTGGACACCCTTTGACCGGCGCAGAAAGTTCAGGGGTGGATAATGCTAAAGGAGAGCTATTTGTAGGGGCAACCTGGGTGCTTACCCCTACCTCAAAGACCAATCCCCGGGCATTGTTTAAAATAAGCTCCCTGTGCCAGGCTATTGGGGCCAGGATGATGGAAATGGACCCGGCTGAACACGACCGCATGGTAGCCGTGAGCAGTCATTTGCCTCACGTTTTAGCCGCTTTACTGGTTAATATATTCAGCCAATACAGTGAACAAGATGATCGGATCAAGTCTTTAGTAGCCGGTGGATTTAGAGATATGACCCGCATCGCTGCTTCTTCACCTGTCCTCTGGCGAGACATCTGCCTGGAAAACCAGGCTCCTCTATTAGAGGTCATGGCTCATTTTAAAAATATGCTGAATCACTGGGAATTAATAATAAAAGAGGGGAAAGGAGATGAGCTGTTAGAGGAATTTGCTAAAGCCCGAAGACAGCGAACTCAGATGGTTATTCTAAACAGGGATGAATAATGTTGAAATTGGAAATTGGAAATTGGAAATTGGGCTTTCATACTTTCTAATTTCTAATTTCTAATTTCCAATTTCTAATTTCGAGCCGTAAACGGCTGCCTACTTTCCACAAGATATTGAGCAGTTACAAATATCCTGCTCAGGATAAATATCCTGAGCGATCAGCCCATTAACCTGGAAGGGAGAGATCATCCGGTTCACGGTGGAGGAAGGTCTTTGTTCCTCAATGGGGTGAAAGGATTGCTTTTTAAGGTCATAGTAAGCAACAAGGCTGGAAAAAGTAAGCGCCCCGGCCCCGATAGTCCACCAATCTTTCTCTTCTAATCTGACAGAGGAGCCTTCTCTCAACCACTCTATTCCTCCCACGATAATAAGACTGTTAAGGAAGGTCAATGGCAGGGAGACCGTAAAAACGATCTCAGCTCTTCTGGCCGGGTGTTCTTTTGCCTGGCTAATGGTTGGCCGGACAAGGGTGAGTAGTAGAATGAAAAGGGTGATATTTTTGGTCATTTTTTAAATGGGAAATGGGAAATTAGGAAATGGGAAGTATCTTGATTTACTTCCCATTTCCCATTTCTTACTTCTATAGCTCTTAAGATAAATATTTTGGGGTAGGTGAATTCAAGATAGACTATG
>JASEGY010000303.1 GCA_030019105.1 bacterium
TGAGTTATTGAGAAAATACAAAATCGCAGATTATGCCCGCGTTGAGTATACTTCCCATTTCCTAATTTCCAATTTTCTATTTCCCATTTGAAAATAGAAGGAGAGAGCGATTATGCCGAAGATAAGAACTAACCGGGGAGCTCACAAGCGGTTTAGAGCGTCTGCCACCGGCAAGATTAAAAGAAAACGGGCTTATCATTCCCATATTTTGACTAAGAAGTCACCAAAACGAAAGAGGATATTAAGAAGTTCCGATGTGGTAAGCAGCGCTGATCAGAAAAGTATCAGGAGACTGTTGCCGTATATGTAGATATTTCGGATTTCGGATTTCGGATTTCGGAATGCGGATTAAATCGTAACTATAGTGCTTAAGAAAAAGATTTTGGGGTTGGCTATCAATTGGAGTTTAGGCTTTAGCCTTTCATAACTAATGAAATCCTCGTGATTAACAACATTACCTAAAGTCATGGATCACGCCACCTTTGCAGGATTTCAGTCAGATGCTTCTGCGGATTGCGTAGCATCGCTTGTCGGCGAGCCGATGGGGCTCGGATTTCTTCGAGTCAGGGCCAAAACTTTAGGCGTTTTTGTTAGTCACGGAAATCCTAAAGGATTAACTCCAAAAGTTGAACAGCCTGTCTTGAGTTCGCTTACCCCAAAAACATTATCTTAAAAGCTATACTCAGGTTCACAGTTCCAGGGTTCACGGTTCAAGGTTAGAGAACGATGAAGATTGAACGGGTTGAAGATATTGAGGTCTACTCAGGTTCACAGTTCCAGGGTTCACGGTTCAAGGTTAAAGAGCGATAAAGCGACTAACCGTGAACTGTGAACCTTTGAACCTGACAACCTGAATAGGAACGCAAAGCGACTAACCGTGAACTGTGAACCTTTGAACCTGACAACCTGAGTAGTTACATTAAATCTTTTATTCCGCAATCCGCAATCCGCAATCCCCAATCCGAAATGAGCAAAGGAGTATAGCTATGCCAAGAGTAAAAACAAGTGTTGCCAGCCGAAAGAGGCGAAAACGGCTGCTGAAGCTGGCTAAGGGATTTAGAGGGGCAAAAAACCGGTGCTTTCGTTTAGCCAAAACACCGGTTATGCATAGTCTGGCCTATTCTTATCGGGATCGAAAGGCACGAAAGCGGGACATAAGAAAATTGTGGATTATCAGAATAAATGCTGCCGCGAGAGAAAATGGGCTTTCTTACAGCCGCTTTATTAATGGCTTAACTGAAGCTAATATCGAGCTTAATAGAAAAATGCTTGCCCATCTGGCCGTAACTGATAAAGAGGCCTTCTCCAGATTGGTTGAAGTAGCCAAGTCAAACGTAAATTAGGCGATGTTCATCGTTTCGGCCATTTTTTAGGTTGGGTTGAGGAACGAAACACCTGAGGTGACTTTATTGTAGGGGTTTGATTATACTCAACACGGGCACAATCTGTGATTTTTGTAACTATTAAATGAGGAACACAGATTACACAAGATTTCACAGATTTTTTCTCAGGTTACAAATTTCTTCCATTAGGAGGCGAGACGCCCTGATTTTTGACGGCATTTCAAGCGGTTGATAAAGATTAATCTGTGTAATCCGAATAATCTGTGCAATCTGTGTTCCTTTTTTGCACGGCTGAGTAGTTGCAAAATCGCAAATTATGCCCACCTCAAGTATAAAAGAGCAGTTTAGGAATTGAAAAATAATGGAAATAGAAAATCCTTTTTATAGGCTCGTAATATTTTGTATTTTAGTTTTAGTTTTAATTATAATTATTTTAATGGGTTCAGTTAGAGTGTCTCCACTAATGAGCTTAGTTACAATAATTTCTGGATTACTAGTGTTTTTTCTTTTTTCTAAATTAATACCTCCTTATGATAAATTTCCTATTGCTTATGATCGTGCAAAAAATTGCAATATATCAAGAGCCAGGGAACAAATAACAAAGTTATTTAATTTAGCAGAAAGGGATATACATATTGTAACTGGATGGTTGGATTATCAGGTTTTTGAAAATGGGGAAGTTTTGGAGGCACTTGAAAGAGCAATGAAAAGGAGAGTTGATATTCAAATAATATTTGATGAAAATTCTATTGATCCTAAATCAGTTACTATAAAAAAGTGGGTTGAGGAGGGGAAAATTAACTTATTTAAGTTGCCAGAAAGATTGGGTCGGCATTTTTTAGTAGTAGATAGTATCCATACTCGATTAGAGGAACCTCATAAACACGGACAAAAAGAGAGAAATGCGGATTGTAGATATTATTGTAGTTATATAGGGCTTAAAACTGAAAAAAAATTTAACCACTTTAAAGCTCATACAGTACAACAGATAGTTGCAGATAATGTAGGAGAAAATAATGAGCCCGGTATTAATTAATTTATTTTTTGATAAGATAACAAATTTGAGACCTGGAGAGCTTTTGGTTTTTGCGGGGATTGGGATTGCTTTAGTGGCTTTTTCAATAACAATAAGATTAACTTTTAATATTGGTGTAGAAAAGATTAAAGATCCATTAACCAAAGAGAGACTTATACAAACAGTGCGGTTAGCAAGGGGAATTTGGGGTTGGGGATGTTTCTTTTTAATAGCTACAATATTAATTTTATTTTCATCAATATTTAATGAAAGTTCAACTATAGTTATGTATTTTTCAACAATACATATAAAAATATACCTTAACTATTTATTATTGAATTTTTCTTTTTATTGTATTTTAATTGGCATTATTATTATTTTTAGTATTTTTCTTAATGATTTTATATTACTTCGGATTAAAGACTATTTTATAGTTAGACATCATAAATTAGACAATTCAAATATAGAATAATAGGCATTGTTCATCGTTTCGGCCAATCCTCTCAATTTTTCTCCTTTTGCCGATATCTCCGATGAACTAAGATTATCCCGCTCAGTAATAGATAATAACCGAAAATAACCGGCCATGAAGAAAGGTTAAGGCTAAGATTAGCCCAGTCCGGCCCGGAAGCCAGCAGGACTGTATAAATGAGGGCCTTCAGGGCCAGAAGATTGGGTAGGGCGACTAATTTGGCCAGGCTGAGACTTAAAGGGGCTATGGCCAGAATGGCCAGCCCTGAGCCTAAAATGATCCCTCCTAAGGGAACAACGATAGGGTTAATCAGGATGCCAATGAGGTTTACTCGACCAAAATAAAAAGCCAGCACAGGCCACAAGACTACCCAGACACCTAAGGAGACGGCAAAGAGTAATCTTAGACGACGATAAGTAATGAGTGGTTTCAAAATAAGATCAAATATAGGCGTAAAAAGAGGAATAGCGAGAGTAGCAATAAAGGAGAGTTGAAATCCGACATCAAAAAGGAAACAAGGATTGATTAAGAGAAGGATAAAGGCCGACAGGGCAAGACCGTTGTAAAGAGGGTTTTCCCGGTCTAAAACCGTCGCCCCAAGAGCAGCCGAGGCCATAATGGAGGCCCGAACCACCGATGGTCTGGCTCCGGCGATAAAGCAGTAGCTAATAACCACCGGAATGGTCAGAAGGGCTGATAGTTTTCGGTGTCTCCACAAAAGATAATACCGCATCAGGCCAAAAATCATGAGGGCAATAAGGCCAACGTGAAGCCCGGAGATGGCCAGAACATGGACCACTCCGGCGTCGATAAAGAAATAATAGAGCGCGCTGGGAAGGGTTTCTCTCTGACCAAGAAGCAGAGCTTTCAGGAGGCTGCCTTCCAGCGATGGAAGAACTTGATCAATAACTCCGGATGCCTGCCGGCGAATAGCCGTAACTGCCTGCCAAAATCTATTAATTTCTCCCTGCCCCAGCTTTTTTACCTCCTCTCCCGTAGGGTCGCTAATCTTCATTACCGTATAGATCCCTGAACGTGCCAGGTAGGCCCGCATATTAAACTGCTTTCCTGCCGGGGGGAACCTTAATGCCCCTCTGAGTTTAACTAAGTCACCGTATTGAAGATTAAGGGGACAATTATATACAGTAGCGTAAAGGGTACCATTTACTATTTCGGATTTTGGATTGCGGATTGCGGATTGTGGCTCGTAGTTCGTAATTCGTGGTTCGTGATTCGTGACTTGTTGTTGCCGTTCCACGATTAACGATTCACGATTTACGAGTTGTGTGGATTGCGGACTGTAGATAAAAGCGCTGTTACTAATGATCTCTTTTACCTTAATCTTTAGGATGGTTCTGTTGCTCCTCTGATCCGGCTCACTATTTACTGTTCCGATCACATCTACTTCTCTGGAAGAAACAAACCGGGCCAGGCTGTCTGTGGTCCTGGTGGTAAAAAGCTCATACCGGATCAGCCCTAATAGAAGAAAGCAACCAAGAGAGAGGCCGCTAAATAAGCGGGGATATCTTAAGGCGAATATTACTATTAATGCGAAATAAATGAGAAAGACAGTGATTAAAAGAGGTGGTAAGAGAGGGGTAAAGTAGTAACCAAGGAGGATGCCCAGTGAATAGAGGAGAGTGATCCGGATAAGGGTGGTCATTTATTAAGGTTTGGGTTTCGAGTTCGGGGCACCCGCTTGCGGGTTGTCAAGTCGACATCTCTCAGAAACCAGGTTTCTCCAGGAAATAGGAAAATAGGAAATGGGGTAACCGTTCAGGTAGTGTAAATAAGGAAAAAGGGGAAAATGGAAAAGGAAGAAAGAACGTATCCTCTTCAAATCTATTGGTATATCTGATTGTAGGTTGTAGGTTGTAGG
>JASEGY010000304.1:0-1789 GCA_030019105.1 bacterium
CCGCAATCGTAACATTCTCGCGGACAACGCAAATGTTGCGGGGTAATATTATACTGGTATACGTCGAGTTTCTCGTGATTAAACTGTTCTCCTTTCTGAGCATGGGCATAGGCACGAATACCGTATGAATCAGACTCCACCCCGATTTATTGAGAAAACACTTCTCTTATGACAGACCTCGTTCTTTTGGCCATAGAAACAAGCATTTTTCTGGACATTCCCAAGGCGAAAACAGTGACCTCGGAATGCCGGCATATTGATACTGAGCAGGCCACGCTTGTCCAGGCTGGCATCGAATGTCCAATTTCTGCGCAAAATGGCGCAAGGTGCTGCTGTGTGAAAAGTTGCAACACATGCCCTGCTGGGCGGATACGAGGTCTGTATGAGCAAAAATGGGCCAAAATATTCCTTTAAATATTACCCTCTCAGGATTATTTAATCCTTCTAACACCTTTATTTCAGCCTGATTTTCGGGCTAATTTATTCCTCAAATTGTAACTACTCAGCCTCTATATAGTGGTCTTGCATATTAGAACCACAACATATTGTGGTTGGATGTTTAAAACTTAGCAAAAATTCCTAAAAAATGGCTTTCTATGTAACCCACAAAAGTAGACAAACCACAATATATTGTGGTTTAGGAACTTCAAAAATCAATATCTGGTGGCTGAGTAGTTACCTCAAATTAAAGGAAATTTATTGTTCAAAATTACAGTATACTACTCCTACTCCTGCCTTAAAACAATCAGTTGTCCCTCAATCTACTTTGGCTCGTCTCCTTTTTGAACTCGGTCTTGTCCACGCCCTTGGGGATGCCGTTGAAGTCGGCGAAAAGATCGAACTGCGGGGCCGCGGCCTTTGCGTCGACCTGGGTGCGGCGCACGAGGTCATCAATCAGCACCTTGGGGTGAACCTTTTCCTGGATATAGATAAAGGGGACGGTTTACATAAGTCTTTTAAGAATAGGTACTAACAGACAAAATATCCCTTTCCTCATCTCCGATGATGGTATTGTCAATATTTTTGTTGCAATTGCTTGAGTTGGCCAAAGTTGTATAAGCCGTCCCCTTACAACTCGTCCCCTTACAACTTGAATTGGCTGAAGTTGTATAAACCGTCCCCATACAAATACTCACGGGTTAATCGCGAATTTCAGGTGGATAGGCTGAAGACTGAAGTTCAATCTTATGCTCACCGCTTATGTCCCTAAAAGCCTTCCACCTTCAGTCTATCCACCTGATCGGTAAATGGCCCAAACGATGAACAAGGCTGAAATGCAGTGAGGCGCATGGGCTTTGGCCGGCGTAGAGGCTTTGGTATGGGTCGTGGCCAAGACTGGAGGTATGGGTGCGGGTCTAAAGGCACCGATGAGTGTCATTCGGGAATCCAATGGCCGAAACGATGAACATCGCCCCCGCGAAGTTTGTCCTCAACTCCGATCGGGGAGCGGGAATCCAAGAGTCATTACCCCGAATTATTGAGGTGTTACCAACAACCCTGAACGTTGAACTATGAACCTGTGAACGGTTACCACAACTCTAAGGGACGCGAAAAAAATAAAATGCCCCAAATTAGGGACGCAGTACAGGTTCAACCTCCCGCAGGTTTCAAACCTGCGGGAGGTTGTGTCCCCAGTTTGCTACTCCGCGACATTGGGTAATTATTTCTTTCCGTATCCCTAGTACTTCATTCCATTTGAATTTGTTGGTAGGCCCCGCAGAAACCAGGTTTCTTGAAGAAACCTGGTTTCTATCCAAACCACTAAAATCAAATGGAATGGAGTACTAGG
>JASEGY010000304.1:1798-4705 GCA_030019105.1 bacterium
AACCTCCCGCAGGTTTCAAACCTGCGGGAGGTTGTGTCCCCAGTTTGCTACTCCGCGACATTGGGTAATTATTTCTTTCCGTATCCCTAAAGGGTAATAATTTCCGGTCTGTACTCGATGAGTCCTTTTTGGTGGGCTTTCCGGAAGAGAAGGGTTAATGCCTCTTTTCCCTTCTCTCCCATGTTTAAGGTGAGATCGTTTACATACATTTTCACGAACCGGATGCCGGTTTCTGCATCCAGCCCCCGGCCAAATTGGAGGGCATAGGGAATGGACTTGTCCTGGTGATCGTATCCGTAGCGAATACTTTCCTGCATGCCAAGCGAAATTTCTTTTGCTAAGGATTCCCCCAGGTCTTTTCGGACTACATCCAGCCCGAGGGGTAAAGGGAGGTTGGTTTCTTCATGCCATGCCTGGCCGAAATCGATTATCTTGTGAAGTCCGCAGCGGGCAAAGGTAAGTTGTCCTTCATGGATTAATATCCCGGCATCGACCTCCCCTGAAAGAACCGCTTCCATAATTTGGTCAAAGGGGATATCTACCGGGGTGGCCTCTTCCAGATAGAGGTAAAATAAAAGTTTGGCCGTGGTAAGAGGGCCGGGGGTAGCCACTTTACGGCCTTTAAGTTCTGCTATATCCTGAAACTTTTTGGATACCAGGATGGGACCATATCCTTCTCCCATACTGGCGCCGGTTTTCATAATCCAGTATTGATCGGCTAAATAAGGGTAGGCGTGAGCAGAAATAGCCGTAACTTCTAATTCACCTTTCAAAGCCCGCTCATTCAGGCTCTGGATGTCTTCCATCACGTGCCGGATTTTCATCCCTCTAATGCTCACGGCATTACACGAAAGACCGTAAAACATAAAGGCATCATCTGCATCCGGGCTGTGGCCTACTCGTAGGATTCTATTATCCATCCAAAGACGCGCCTCTCTCCTTTAGCTAAAGAATGAACGTAAGCGTTCAGGTGTCAGGTTCAGGTGTGTCAGGTATCAGGTTTTGCCTGGGTACAGCCCGCAGCTGCGCTGAAGAGGTTGAGGGATAGAATCCGTCCTCAATCATCTCCAACGTAGAAACCAGGTTTCTTCAAGAAACCTGGTTTCTTGGGTTGAAGGATAGAATCCGGTCTCAATTATCTCCACCCCTGGTTTTCTTTTAGGTTTGAGTGTGGCTAAAATCTGTGGAGAACCTTAACAGATTCACTGATGGCTGGAATCTTATCCAGTGGCTCAGGCATTGAGTTGGGTACTCCCACAAATTTTAGCCACGCTCGTGACTAACAAAAACGCCTAAAGTTTTGGCCCTGACTCGAAGAAATCCGAGCCCCATCGGCTCGCCGACAAGCGATGCTACGCAATCCGCAGAAGCATCTGGCTGAAATCCTGCAAAGGTGGCGTGATTCATGACTTTAGTCAATGTTGTTAATCACGCCCTGAGTTATTGAGAAAATACAAAATCGCAGATTATGCCCGCGTTGAGTATAAAAGGGGCATTGGTTGGGGAATCTTGAGAAATAAGAATAATTGGCTTCCCTAACGTGGATTTCGACACCCCTTTTCGGAAAAATTCTAATTTTTAACCGCCTATGGATGATAGTCTTACAGATTTTAGGTGTACCTTCGAAAATTTCAGAAATAGGCTTTGCGAGGTCAAAAACGAGTTTTTGGGACATTTGGGGGCATTGTAGATGATTGGCCAGAATGTCGCAGGATACCCTAACCCCTGATTATTCATAGGCTTGAAAATTAACAAAAACAGATGCCCCCCTGTCGAAATCCACGCCCTAATGCTTGAGCCTGTCCAATTTCGTTTAATACGTTAGGATTGTTTCCAGTTATATCGGCAATAAAAATAATACTTTCTCTGATTTCTCTTTCTATAGAATCCGGTATTGATTTGGCAAAATGTTCTTGATCAACACGATATGCCTTCGATTTATTTTCATTTGCGACATGGTCTATTGCTTGATAAATATTATCAAATGAGGAATCGAACGGTAAACTCACAAAAACTTTCATTTATGATTCCCTCCTCTATTTTTATTGGCTAACGATAAAATAAGCGGTGAGCGAAGCGAATCCGCTTCATTGATTGGTTAGGTAAAAGATTCACTCCGCCGTCTTTTTTCTTCTGGTTCACTAAACTATGCAGGCTCAGGAAAAGTAGCCTGTCCCATTTCCCCCTGGTTAGCTCAGTCTTGACTGCCAGTACCATGGTTTTCTGTGCATATGAGCAATTGCCCAAATAACGATTCTATCTTTCTCTGATGTAAAGAGAATTTTATATGGAAATTTTGGGACATATGCCTTGTAAATATTATCCGTTTCTTTCAGAAACCAATTTGGATTTTCTTTAATCTTTTTAATCTGATCAGTTACTGACTTTTTGAATCGTTTCCCAAGCCCTTTTGATTGGATGTCATACCATTCAATTGCTTCGTCAAATTCTTTGACTGCCAATTCATGTATATTAATCTTCATTGTATATGCTTCCAAAATCCAATAATTTTGATTTGCCTTCATTTACTGCTTTTATGCGATTATTGACTTCTGCAATCCATGATTGGCGTATTTTTTCTTCTTCGTAATCAATGCTTGCAAGAATTAATTCGGCAAATGTAACCCGTTCATTAGCCGGCATTTCAAATGCTTTTTCTAAAAGAACATTATCCATAAGTCTCTCCTTTATTGATACTTGGTTATAATACATCGTAATTTTATAGTCTAACAATAAGGATAACCTGCTGGTATGGAGCGCAGCGGAATACCAGTCAGGTTCATCCTTTTGGTTAGGCAAATAGCTCCATCTCGCAATTATTCTGCCAGCGAGGTATATATTTTATTTGCAACTCGTAACTACTCAGCCACCAGATATTGATTTTTGAAACTTACAGAACACAATATA
>JASEGY010000305.1 GCA_030019105.1 bacterium
AAAGCCTAAACTCCAATCCTCAACCAACCCCAAAATCTTTTTCTTACACACTATAATTTACCCTCTTGTTTTTCGGCTGCCTGCCTGATCTTAGTCACCTCAGCAGATGGATCAGGTGAGTTGAAGATAGCTGAGCCGGCTACCAGGACATTGGCCCCTTCTTTGACCACCCGGGGTGCAGTCTCCCGGGTTATACCTCCATCTACCTCAATATCTACTTCAAGCCCACGGTTTAGACAGAGCTGCCTCAGGGATGATATCTTGGGGAGGACATCCGGCATAAATTCCTGTCCGCCGAAACCAGGGTTGACCATCATCAAAAGGTAGAAATCAACCCGGTCAAGGTAAGATTCAATTTCAGTCAAGGAAGTGCCCGGATTAAGGGCTAAACCAGCCCTGATTCCCTGCCTTTTTATGTGGTCAATGATATAGGTAAACCCGCGGCAGGTTTCTACATGAACTGTTATTATGTTTGCTCCGGCCTTAATAAAGGGATCAATATACTTGCCCGGATTTTCAATCATAAGATGGACATCAAAGGGAATATCGGTTTTGTCTCTCAGGGCTGCGACAACCAGCGGTCCCATAGTAATATTAGGCACAAAATGCCCATCCATTATATCGAAATGGATGAGGTCGCATCCACCTGACTCTACCTTTTTTACTTCCCGGGCCAGGTCGGAAAAATCAGCCGCAAGTAATGACGGGGCAATTTTAATATTCATAGAATTGTAACCGTTCACGGAACGCTGAAATTAGAAATTGGAAATTGGAAATTGAGCCTTCATACTTTTGTGCTGTTGATGAATGCATTCAATTTGGGGCCGAGTTTCTCAACGGCCTTGGTCATTGTTTCGGCCATTGTGACCGACCAGAAACCAGGTTTCTTGAAGAAACCTGGTTTCTTCGGTGCTCGATTGACCGAAACGATGACCATCGCCTTTTTCACCAATTTCTAATTTCCAATTTCTAATTTCAAGCCGTGAACGGCTACGATACTAAGGTAAGATGTATGCTTAAGCTTAATTCTGTATCTGCTTTTTACGGTCATCGACAGGTCTTGAGGGAAATATCCCTCCAGATAGCGGAAGGAGAGATTGTTACCCTGATTGGATCTAACGGTGCCGGGAAATCAACCACTCTTAATACTATTTGCGGTGTAGTGGATAAAAGAACCGGGTTGATCGAATTTCAGGGTAAAGAGATAACCCGGCTGCCTACGATTAAGATTGTAAAGCTTGGTATCTGCCAGGTTCCCGAAGGCCGCCGGCTTTTCCCTGATATGACTGTGCTGGAAAACCTGGAGCTGGGCGCCTACCTTAATCAGGATAAACAGCAGATTAAAACCGATCTGGAGAGGGTCTTCCACTTCTTTCCTATCCTCAGGGAGCGAAGGAAGCAGATGGCTGGGACCCTGAGTGGTGGAGAACAGCAGATGCTGGCTATTGGCCGGGGATTGATGGCCGGGCCTAAACTCCTTCTACTGGATGAGCCTTCTCTGGGGCTGGCCCCTAAACTGGTTCAGCAGATTTTTGCTATTCTTGAGGAAATAAATAAAGAGGGCGTGACTATTTTTCTGGTAGAACAGAACGCCCATATAGCCCTTAAGTTAGCCAACCGGGGATATGTCCTGGAAACAGGCAGAATAGTCCTCTCCGGCCAGGCAGAATGGCTCCTTAATAATGACCGGGTCAAGAAGGCCTACTTAGGAGAATAAATGAGAAAATCCGAAATCCGAAATCCGAAATCCGAAATAAAGAAGATAGGCCTGGTGATCAATCCTTACCGGCAAGGGGCTCTGGTAGTAGCCTCTGAACTAATTGACTGGCTGGGGGAAAGGGGTATTAAGGCCCTTATCGAGCAAGGGGCTTCTTTAGACCTGGAGAAAGAAGCCTTCTCTGTTTCAGATGACCTGGGGGCTGAGGCCGACCTGCTCATCGCTCTGGGGGGAGATGGAACTCTTCTCCACACGGCACAATTGGCCTGGCCTGACAGTGTGCCTATTCTGGCTGTGAATTTAGGCAGCCTGGGATTCTTAACTGAAATCACTCAGGAAGAACTCTTCCCTGCCCTTGAGTCCATTTTAAACCACTGCTTTGAACTGGAGTCCAGAATGATGTTGGAGGCGGCAGTAGAGAGGGAAGGAACTGAAACAGCTACCTTTAAGGCCTTAAACGAGGTGGTTGTCACTTGTGGCGCATTGGCCAGGTCTATCAATATTACTCTCCTTATTGATAATGAATCAGTGGCCAACTTTGAAGCCGACGGGATGATCCTGTCCACTCCCACAGGCTCTACGGCTTACTCCCTCTCGGCCGGCGGTCCGATCTTGAATCCTACGTTAGATGCCTTGATCGCCACGCCTATTTGTCCTCACGCCCTGGCCTTACGGCCTGTAATCATTGGTCCTGAAGAGAATATATCCCTGATTGTCTCCGCCGGCCCGCGAGGTGAGATTATACTCACCCAGGATGGCCAGCGCAGCTATCCCTTGAAATCAGGGGACAGGATCACCGCCGGGAAGGCTAAAAAGTCTATTTATTTAGTCAAACCCGAGGCCAGAAGCTTTTACCAGGTATTGAAAACAAAGCTCCGCTGGGGCGGACACCTCTCATCTCTACCGGTAACTGCTCAGGTTCAAGGTTCAAGGTTCAAAGTTCACGGTTAGTTGCCTTATCGCTCTCTAACCTTGAACCGTGAACCCTGGAACTGTGAACTTGAGCAGTTACCTCTACCGTAAGATGAACCCGAAACTCGACGACCCGCAAGGCCGAGCTGGCCTGGCGGGCCGAGCCGGCCTGGCGGGCCGAGCCGGCCTGGCAGGCCGAGCCGGCCTGGTAGCGGGTACCCCGAACCCGAAACTTACTCAAAAACTAACCCGGATTCCGGATACCTGCGGGGTCTACCTGATGAAGAATGAAAAAGGAGAAGTTGTCTATGTAGGCAAGGCTATCTCCTTGATTAAACGGGTTAGATCTTACTGGCAAAAAAAGGGAGGCCGAGCCGGCCTGGCGGGCCGAGCCGGCCTGGCAGGGCATACCGCCAAAGAAGCGGCCCTTATCTCAGTTGTGACTGATGTAGAATATATCGTCACTGACTCCGAGATGGAGGCCCTTATCCTCGAATGTAATCTTATCAAGAGATACCGCCCGCGATACAATGTATTGTTGAAAGATGACAAGGCCTATCCCCTGCTTAAAATTACCCTGGCTGAGGATTTTCCCAGGGTTATTATTACCCGGCGGATGAAAGATGACGGGTCAAGATATTTCGGGCCATATACTGAGGCCAGTGTCCTGCGGGGGGTACTCAACTCTGTGCGGCAAATATTTCCATTGCGAACCTGCAAACAAAGGATATCTTCCAATAAACAAACCCGGCCTTGCCTCAATTTTCATATTAACCGCTGCCTGGCCCCATGTGCTGAGTTAATTAGCCGGCAAAACTATCGAGAGATCGTAGATCAATTATGTCTCTTTCTGGCCGGACGGGGGGAAGAGGTGATGGCGCATCTCAAGGCCCTTATGGAAGAGGCCTCCAGGGCACTGGAATTTGAAAAGGCCGCCCAAATCAGGGATAGGATGAGGGGAGTAGAATCCATTTTAGCCAATCAAAAGATGGTTCTGGACAGGCCGATAGATGAAGACATCTTAGGTTTGGCTCAAAGGGATAATCTGGCTTGCATAGTTATTTTCTTTATTCGGCAAGGCAGATTGATCGGCCGGGAACATTTCATTCTCCAGGGCAGTGAGGAAGTGGAAGAGATTATTAGCGCCTTCATAAAACAGCATTATCTAAAGGCCCCGGTTGTCCCTCCTCAAATCCTTCTCCCCGGCCGGGTAGTAGAAGAAGAAGATTTGTTAAGCGAGTGGCTCAGACAGAAACGCGGCAGCAAAGTCAAGCTCAAGGTGCCTAAGCGGGGGGAAGGATTGAAATTGCTTCAGTTAGCCGTTAAAAACGCCTCTCTTCTCCTGGCTCAAGAAGGGGAAGCAGCCGCCCCTGAAACCACCGGCCAGGAGTTAAAGTATCTTTTAGGTCTAAAATCAGCCCCCTTGAGAATTGAGGGATTTGATATTTCGAATTTAGGGGATAAGGCCGCGGTTGGTTCCTTAGTTGTTTTTGAAAATGGCCGGCCGAAAAAGGAGGATTACCGGCGCTTTAAGATTAAATCGGCTGCTGCTCCTGATGACTATGCCTGCATGAAAGAAGTTGTCAGCCGCCGTTACCGGCGGTTATTGGAAGAAAAAAAGGCCTTGCCGGATTTAATCGTGGTCGATGGCGGGCGGGGGCAGCTCTCTTCAGTTTGGGATACCCTGCTCCGTCTGGGGCTGGGGGACATCCCCATTATTGCCCTGGCTAAACAAGAAGAGGAAATCTTTACCCTGCATCGGTCCTCACCCATCGTGCTTGCCAGAGACTCCCACACGCTGCATCTACTTCAACATATCCGCGACGAGGCCCACCGGTTTGCCCTTAACTATCACCGTCATTTACGAAGGAAGGGATAAGGAATGTGGCCTTGTTCATCATTCCCCAGAAGTTATGTAAACCGTCCCCTTATTCCCCCCTTCTCCCCCTGTCTCCTTACTCTTTTTTAAACTTTCCGCCAAACTTTGCTCTTGACATCTCTCATTGTCCAGGGCAATCGCATCAAAATAATTATTATCTCTCGCAAAGGCGCAAAGGCGCA
>JASEGY010000306.1:0-710 GCA_030019105.1 bacterium
GCAATCTGCAATCCAAAATTGGTTTGGTTGCGGCCAGAGGCCGCGCTAAGGAGTAAAGGGTTTAAATCCGCAATCCGAAATCAGAAATCGCAACATTCTCGCGGACAAGGCAAATGTTCCGGGGTAAGACTATACAGAAGGAGGTGTTTCGATGGAAGCCATTTCTTATTCAGATATCAGAGCAGGTTTCTCTAAAACTATGGATAAGGTCGTAAATAATCACAATCCAGTCATAATAACGAGACGGAATAGACCACCGGTTGTTATGCTATCGCTTGATGACTATGAAGCCCTTAATGAAACCGCATACCTGTTGAGGTCGCCCAGGAATGCCCTGAGACTAATGGAAAGTATTAAGCAAATTGAGTCTGGAGGAGGTTCGTTAAAGGAGTTGTCGGAATGAAAAAATGCTTTTCTGACAATGCCTGGGATGACTATCTTTTCTGGCAATCGCACGATCGCAAGATTTTGAAGAGGATTAATGCCTTGATTAAAGACATTGAAAGGGGCCCTTTTGATGCTTTGGGAAAGCCTGAGGCGCTGAAGCATAATCTGCGTGGCTATTGGAGCAGGAGAATCACAGAGGAACATCGTCTGGTTTATAAGGTAAATGGAGACACTGTCTATATTACACAATGCCGTTATCATTATTGACAACTATAGCTCTTAAGATAAATATTTTGGGGTAAGCGAATTCAAGATAGGCTATG
>JASEGY010000306.1:717-4687 GCA_030019105.1 bacterium
GGGGTAAGCGAATTCAAGATAGGCTATGTAGCTTTTGGAGTTAATCCTTTAGGATTTCATTAGTTATGAAAGGCTAAAGCCTGAACTCCAAAGGATAGCCAACCCCAAAATCTTTTTCTTAAACACTATAAGGACTGATTACTGGAAAGAAAGGATACGAAAATGGACACAAAGTACATCTTTGTCACTGGCGGTGTAGTTTCCTCCTTAGGAAAAGGAATTGCCGCCGCTTCTGTCGGCCGATTGCTGGAGAGTAGGGGTCTAAAGATTGCCCTGCTTAAATTGGATCCTTACATCAATGTTGATCCGGGAACCTTAAGCCCTTATCAGCATGGTGAGGTCTATGTCACGGAAGATGGGGCGGAAACAGACCTTGACCTGGGGCATTATGAACGGTTTACCTCTATTACCACCTCTCAGGACAGCAATTCAACCGCAGGTAAAATTTACCATTCAGTTATCGCCAAAGAGCGAAAGGGAGATTATTTGGGCCAGACTGTCCAGGTTATTCCTCATATTACCGATGAGATCAAGGCGGCTATTTTTCATTTAAGCCAACGTGAAAAGATTGACGTAGTTATCGTAGAGATTGGCGGCACAGTGGGAGACATTGAGGGATTACCATTTTTAGAGGCTATTAGACAGTTCAGGAAAGATGTTGGCAGAGAGAATTGCATTTATATTCATTTAACTCTGGTTCCCTGGATTCAGGCGTCAGGGGAACTAAAGACAAAGCCGACTCAACACAGTGTGAAGGAACTTCGGGAAATTGGTATCCAGCCGGATATCCTCATTTGCAGAAGCAGAAACCCCCTCTCAGTGGAACTTAAGGCCAAGATTGCCCTCTTTTGTGATGTCTCACTGGAAGCGGTCATCAGCGCCTACGATGTAGGCACTATTTATGAAGTCCCCCTTATCTTTAAGGAAGAGAAATTAGATGATACTATCCTTGAGCTCTTGAAATTGGAAGGCCCCAAAAAAGACCTCTCTGAATGGCGGAAAATAGTTGATACGATAAAATCTCCCACTCGCCAGGTAAATATTGCTATGGTGGGCAAATACGTCAAGCTTCCCGATGCCTATAAATCCATTATCGAGTCCCTGACACACAGTGGGGCAGCTAATAAGGCCGGGATAAATATTCATTGGGTTGATTCGGAAGGGCATGACTTAGCCGGACAATTAAAAGAAATAGATGGGATTATTGTCCCCGGAGGTTTTGGTGAGCGGGGCATTGAGGGGAAAATAGCCGTAGTTCAAATAGCCCGGGAACAGGGCATCCCTTATTTTGGAATATGTCTTGGTCTTCAATGCGCGGTGATTGAATTTGCCAGGCACGTGGTTGGTTTAGACGGCGCTAATTCTACCGAGTTCGCCCCTGATACCCCGCATCCGATAATAGACTTTCTTCCCGAACAAAAAGAAGTGCAGGAGATGGGAGGAACAATGAGATTAGGTTCTTATCCATGCCGGTTAACACCGGATTCTCTGGCATACCAGGCCTACGGAAAAGATATGATCTATGAGCGTCACCGGCATAGGTATGAATTTAACAACGAATATCGTGAGGATGCCATCAGGCATGGCCTGGTTACTTCGGGGTTGTCTCCTGATTACAGATTAGTCGAGATCATAGAGCTGAAAGATCATCCCTGGTTTGTGGGGGTGCAATTTCATCCGGAATTCAAATCAAAACTAACCCAACCTCAGCCGCTCTTCAGGGAGTTTGTGGCCGCAGCCTTGAAATTGCGGAATGCGGATTAGTGTCGCATCAACTTTCAAGTGTTGGATAAAATATTATATAGTGGTTAAGAAAAAGATTTTGGGGTTGGCTATCCTTTGGAGTTCAGGCTTTAGCCTTTCATAACTAATGAAATCCTAAAGGATTAACTCCGAAAGCTACATAGCCTATCTTGAATTCGCTTACCCCAAAATATTTATCTTAAGAGCTATAGTTCTCCCAACCTCAGCAGGGTCTTCAGCGCCCTTGATCTGAAGGCGGGATTGGTCATCGTAATCCGATAATTCCTTCTGGTTAATTTGGTCCATTCTTCTTTATATGGCTCTTCCCCCCGCATAAAGTCAAGCTCTTTATAACCATTCTTCATGCAATCTTCAATCAGAAACCTGAAAGCCAACACCCCTGGAGCAAAGGGGGTATAATCCGGATCAAAGGCAACATTCCAGACATAAACCACATTGTGGTAATCAAAAGCCAGGATGTAGGCCGCCACCTTACCCCCAATCTGCAGGGTTAATAAATCAGTCTGACCCTGTTCAGCAAAGGAAGAAACCACCTCCCGAACAAAGGCCTCTCTGGTTTCAAAGAGACTTGCCCTTCCTTTCACCTGGCTCCTCTGGCGATGGATCTCAACGATCTTATCCAACAGAGAGTTTAAGTCCTCAGGAGGATGTTTCCTTGTAAACTCAATTCCTCCTGCTTCTCGCTCTGCCTTTCGGATTACCCGGTTAATATTTGTCTTATGCCTCTTGCCCAGAGAAGAAAAATAGCTTTCCCAATCTTGATTTAAAGGGAGATAACAACAATTGACTCCATGGATAGTTTTGGGATGAAAGCCCCTTTTAGCCGCCTCCCGCTTTAGGATATCGGTATTAGGCGAATCCTCTCTGATTTCAGCCAGATCGATCTCATCCCACTGGTTAGACCTCTTTTGAAGATGGTCTAAGATTAGAGCGATTACCTGATCTCTATCTTCGTTAATAATAAAATCAGCATAGTCGGAAGGCCCTTCTCCCAGGAATCGAATTGTCCGATGAGGCAGCAGCCCCTTTATTCTCGGAACTGACTCAATCATTAGCGGTGCAATTCCCAGTAGCCGGTCATCCTCTTTAATCAGGATAACCAATAGCTGCTTGTCTTCTCCAAAATATTTCCACCATGCGCTCAGCCATTCAAAGGTTGAATGGATATTATCTGACCCGGCAGAAGCCAGTGCCTTGTTCCAAACAGGCGCAAGGTCTATAAGATCATCTGTCCTGGTAACCTCAACTACCTTCATACTCTGCTCCTTTATTGTTTAGCAAAAAAAACTTCATATTTGGAGAAAAAATTCTTCAGCCACTTCCGATCAAGAACTGCCCATGCAGGGTCATCAAATAATCTTGTCATTTGACTTCTATATTTATTCAAGGCCTCCCATTTGATGTTGAGGATATCCTCTACTTTAACCTTATATCGAGGAGCATAACGGGTAGAAATAAAATCGCTTAAAGTTATAAGCACCCTTTTAAGCCTGGTCTTCCATCTAATTAAAATCCCGGATGAGGCAGGAGCTAAAGGCTTAGGAGTAATCCACGGCCAATAGGTCCAGTACCAGATAGGATATTCACAAATCTTAGGTGTATAGTCAAGTTCATTGATGGCGTTAAGAACAATATCTCGGGTTACAATATGATCTATGTGGCTATCTTTAGCGTAAGGAATGAATATCTCTTCCGGCTGGAAATCCTCTATTATCTTGATGATCCTATTCTTAAGCCAGCCTTGATACCTGGATAGCTCTTTTTCCCTGCACCTTAAGAAGTAGAGGTCTTCCTTCTTAACCCCCATAACTTGAGCCGCTTCTATTGCTTCTGCCTCCCGCATCCTGACCAGCTCACCTGACTTTAAATTTGGTGATTGATGAGAACCCCCTCCGTCAGTCATAAAAACTATCTTAACCGGCACAGATAATTGCCGCTTTTTAATAATCGTCCCTCCACAGCCTAATGTTTCATCGTCTTGATGAGGAGAGAAGACAATACAAGACTGCTTAAGGAATTGGTCGGTTAGCTCGAATGAAAGCCAATAATAACCTAAACGCATAAAGGATTTGATGATATTTCTGGCGATATTTTTCACGGAATCCTCCTTTTCTTAATAAAGAGGGACCCTTACTCTATTAAGTAAATAGTAGATATACTCAGCACGGTCATAAATAGTGATTTTGAATAGGTTGTAAGTTGTAGG
>JASEGY010000307.1:0-1428 GCA_030019105.1 bacterium
CCAAAAGGCTTATTGTCGATTTGGCGAGGGCAAAGCACGAGGTCTGTACTAAGGCAAGGGCCAAAGAATTAGGGGTCTATGATTTTTTAGACAAGCCCTTTAATATAAAGCAGCTTGTCCGAAGAGTAAGTAATGCCATGGCTGAAAAAAGCCGGGCCGAGGTTGACCGCTCCTCATCCTAAAAAAGCGGAATCTAAACAAAAAGGAGGTGGACAAGATGGCAGTAGAAAAAGCGATTGGTTCTTCCAGTTTGGTAGAGGTTGTTGACCGAATCCTGGACAAGGGCGTGGTGGTTGATGCCTGGGTGAGAGTCTCTTTAGTAGGTATTGAAATCCTGGCGATTGAGGCCAGAGTGGTAGTCGCATCAGTCGAGACTTACCTGAAGTATGCTGAAGCTATCGGCTTAACCGCCACAGCAGCCTAAAGGATTAAGGTCAGCCCCGCCTTAGAAACGAAGTTTCTGAACGGGGGCCGGTAACTAAAGGGGATTCTTGCCGATTCATCCTTGCGTCCTTAAAATTTGGGACAAAAAGCATGATTTGCCAAGAGTCTCCTGTGAGAAAAAGGAGTAAGTGAACGCGATGCCCTTAGCAGAAGAGATGAAAGATACTGTAGACAATATAATTTCCTCTTACGAGGCCAGGATCCGGAGTATTTCAGACATCTTTGACACTACCCACCAGCTCTTGCAGGGTTTCCATGAGTCCTTCCTTGATACAAGACAAGAAAGAGAAAAGATTAATACCCAGCTCAGGGAGAGCCTTGCCCAAAACGGGTCTTTAAGAAGGAAAGATTTTGATCTTATGATGGAGGGTATTCTTTCAACTCAAGAGGAAAGGGAAAAAGAAGTAAAGAACTTGTTGGGAAGTTACCTTAATGAACAGAAAGAGATGGCGCAGACGCTAAGGGATCATTTAGCCAGGGTCAAAGATGCCCTGGCCAAAGGTGACGCCCAAAGGGTCAGAGATTTCCAGGACTTGATTAAAGATATCCTGGCCGGGAAGGATGAAAGAAAAAATGAGGTAATTTCCAGGCTGAAAGATTTTCAAAAAGAACAACAGGAAATGACAAAAAGGTTCCAAAAACTTTTAGCTGAAGGCAGGCAGCTTCGGATAAAGGACCTCAAAGCAATGCTTAAGGAAATGGCCGCTAATTGGCAGAGTCTTGCTGCGGCAATGGCTAAGAAGAGAGGCGCTCAACCAACGGTCGCGGCTAAGGTAAAGGTAAGGCCGGCAGCAGAGGTAGTCAAAGAGAAGCCAAAGGAAGTTAAGCCAAAGCCGGTAGAAGAGAAGCCAAAGGAAGTCAAGCCCAGGGTTACGGAAGATCAGATGTTGGATTTGCTTAAGCAGCATTATGAAGGGATGACCCTGTCACAATTAGGAGATGAACTGGGTGTTCACTTTGTAACATTGACCGGCCCGATGAGAG
>JASEGY010000307.1:1526-4684 GCA_030019105.1 bacterium
AGATTTGCTGGATAAAGGCAATGTCAGGAAAGAAGAGGATCGTTATTTCAGTATTTTGTAACATTGACCGGCCCGATGAGAGATTTGCTGGATAAAGGCAATGTCAGGAAAGAAGAGGATCGTTATTTCAGTATTTAGGGGTTGCCGGTAAAAAAGTATTGTAACTTTTGGTAGTCGGTGGTATAATATAGAGCATGGACACTCATTTGATCAAACAACTGATGTAGTGTTTGTGGCGGTAAAGGAGTCGTTCACAGAAGGAGGCTGATTCATGATAAGAAGTAAGAGGACGAAATCTAAGAAGGAGGTAAGTAGATACTTAAAGGTTGCTCGAAATTTCAGGGTGCCCCTCAAACCCCTTATATAGCAGGCGGTTTGAAGTGTATGCCACCGAAACGACCTACAATTAGTGAGTTTTGGAGATAACTCCTTTGTTGTTGCCCGATATTAGGCGGATTCTCGCTTCAGGTAACAGGATGACAGGCGGCCCGATCTTGTCACTCATTTCATCACATCCAGTAAAACCGGACATCCTGACAGATAATATCGTCTATGCCAGTATTTGCAGGTTCTTTCAGGCTCTCAGCCCTGTAACATCTTGGCATTATTAACTTTTTAAGTAATGCTCAGAATTTCGAGCAACCTTTAAGTTATCGAGGGACTTCCTGTGGCCGGCGGCGACAGGGTCAGAGCAACGCTCTTTGGCTCCAGGTCGTGCGATTTCAAGGTAGTGGATACCATCCCTGGTGGTGTCGTCTTGATCGGCCCCACGACCCTGATAAGGATGAAATCAAAGGGCAGGGAAGAACATGGCGAGGTTAAGATTTCCTATGAAGATATCGGGGGGCTTGAGAATCAGATTCAAAGGATCAGGGAAATGATAGAGCTGCCTTTGAAATATCCTCAAATATTTGAGAGATTAGGGATCCAGCCGCCAAAAGGTGTCTTGCTCCATGGGCCGCCGGGTACCGGCAAGACCTTAATTGCCCGGGCCGTGGCGAATGAAACCGAGGCCTATTTTACCCATATCTCAGGCCCTGAAATTATGGGCAAGTTCTATGGCGAATCTGAAGGCCGCTTAAGAAGTGTCTTTGAAGATGCCCAAAAACACAGCCCGGCCATAATCTTTATTGATGAGATAGACGCCATTGCCCCTAAAAGAGAAGAGATGGGTGGCGAGAAGCAGGTTGAACGCCGGGTAGTGGCTCAACTCCTGGCCTTGATGGATGGATTGGAGTCTCGCGGGCAGATTATTGTTATCGCCGCCACAAATATCCCTGATACGATCGATCCGGCCTTAAGAAGGCCGGGTAGATTTGATCGGGAGATATCTATTCCTATTCCCGATAAGAATGGGAGATTAGAGATATTGCAGATTTATACCAGGGGCATGCCTCTGGCAGAAAATGCTTGCAATTCTATTTCAAATGGGGTAAATTTAGAAAGATTGGCTGAGATTACCCATGGATTTGTAGGAGCGGATTTAGAGGCCTTCGCCAGAGAAGCGGCCATGTCGGCTTTAAGAAAGATTCTGCCCAAAATAGACTTCGAGATGGCCGATATCCCTTATGAGACATTACTGGAATTAGAAGTGACCATGGATAATTTCCTGGAGGCGATGAAAGAGGTTGAGCCGTCCGCAATTAGAGAGGTATTTGTCGAGGTGCCGGATGTGAAGTGGAGTGAGGTTGGCGGTCTTGAAAATATTAAGCAGGAACTAAAAGAGGCGGTAGAATGGCCGCTTAAATATTCGGATATTTTTAAGAAAGCCAACACGAATCCGCCTAAAGGGATTCTGCTCTATGGTGTGCCCGGGACAGGAAAGACCTTATTAGCTAAGGCAGTGGCTCACGAGAGCGGAGTTAATTTTATATCTGTCAAAGGCCCTGCTCTTATCTCCAGGTATGTAGGAGAAAGCGAACGGGCGATTCGGGAAGTATTTAAGAAGGCAAAACAGGCCTCGCCTACCATTCTATTTTTTGATGAGATAGACAGCCTTGGGCCTCGAAGAGGCTCCAGCTCAACAGATGCCCATGTAACAGAACGAGTCATAAGCCAATTTTTAACCGAGATGGATGGGATTGAGGAACTTAAAGGGGTGGTAGTTTTAGCCGTGACCAACAGGCCGGATTTAATCGACCCGGCCATGCGGCGAAGCGGGAGATTTGACCTTTCGCTGGAATTGCCTCTGCCGGATGAGGTGACCAGGCACGAGATATTTAAGATACATACCCAAAATAAGCCGCTGACGAAAGATGTTGACTTGCAAAAGTTAGCCGGCCGGACCGAAGGTAAGGTCGGCGCTGACATTGAGTTTATCTGCCGAAAGGCGGCTATGCTGGCCATAAGGGAATTCATTGAAAGTCAGAAATCAGAAGTCAGAGGTCAGAAGTCGGAAGTTAAGATAGCTAAGCCGCATTTTGAAGAGGCGATTAAATTGTCGATTGAAAGAGGAGATGTTTTATGATGAAGACCTTAGCTTTGGATGAAAGATTGACAACTGGTGTAGCCTTGATCATTGTTTGGGCTGCCAGGCCGGCTCGGCCCAGTCGGAATATAGTCCACAGTCTTACACAGTCCACGTAGTCCACATAGTCCACATAGTCCACATAGTCCGCACAGTCTACATAGTCCGGAAGGCAGTTCGCAGGCTATTGACCGTGGACCGTCTTAGAGTGGCCGAAAGAAACCAGGTTTCTTCAAGAAACCTGGTTTCCGGTCGGTCACAATGGCCGAAAGGATGACCATGGCCGTTAACGTACGATGGAAATGGAGATTAGCAGTACTAATAATAGAAGCTCAGGGAAGTCATCTGAGCGTCCGGAGGACTTAGATCGTCTGTTAGAAAAGATTTACCAGGAACGGGGCTTTGACTTTCGGGAGTATAAAGAGGGCACTCTGACCCGGCGTCTGGCGCGGCGGCTCTGGGCCAGGGGTGTCAAAGAATATGATGACTACGCTCGTATTCTGGATCAGTATCCGGACGAGTATGAGATGCTTTTTGACGATCTGACTATCAATGTGACCAGCTTCTTCCGCGACGACTTTGTCTTTAGGGCACTTGAGGAAGTGGTGCTGCCCAAACTAATAGAAAAAAATACGAATAATCTTAGCGCGGCCTCTGGCCGCAACCAAACCAATTTTGGATTGCAGATTGC
>JASEGY010000308.1 GCA_030019105.1 bacterium
ATGTTTATCGGCACTTAGAAAATCGAGATTTTTCCCAAAGGGGTGTCGAAATCCATGTTAAATTCCTATCATTAATTCCTATCATTAAGGATGGACCGCAGGATGGTTGACATCTCCGGGTCAGTAATAGCATATTTCGGCCTTGGTCATCGTTTCGGCCAGTGAGACTTCCAACCTTACCTTCCCGAAAGCTTAAAGCTTCGGGAAGGTCCCTATTGGCCCAAACGATGATCAACGCCCATATTTCATAACTGCAACAGGCTTGACATTTTGTTCACAACTACATTGTTAGTCTCGCTTGCTTGCTTAAGTATCGACAAATAATGCACTTGTGAGAAGCGAAGTTAGCGGAGAAATGAAGCCGGCGGAGAAGCGAAGCCCGTAGTGAAGTGAAGTCAGCGGAGAGGCGAAGCCGGCGGAGGAGCGAAGCCCGCAATGAAACGAAGTTAGCGAAGAAGCGAAGCCAGCGGAGGAGCGAAGCCCGCAGTGAAGTGAACGAAATTAGAAATTGACAAATATCTTCATTTATGGTATTATAAGTTCCTCTAAGGTTACTGCTTTATATCTTTAGCAGCCAAAATATCTTTCTTGTCCTTGGTTTGTCGCCACGCTACAAAGGGGAGAATTATGGATAAAATTAAATGGGAAGTATCCCTAATACTAATTCTTCTTTCCTCATGTGTGGCTTTTGCGGCTCAGAATACTTCCATCCCAAACAACCTCACCCAAAGCCCAACCAACAAACAGGCTTCCAATATAATTGTTAAAATTGAAGCTAATTATAGCCAAATAAGAACCATATCTGGAAGAATCCTCCAAACAAGATCACTTACGAATAACAAGGTTAAGAGTAAGTTAAACTTCTTCCTTAAAATGCCTGATAAGTTATATCTTGATTATTTAACCCCACAGAGGCAAACAATCGTCTCCAACGGAAAGACTTACTGGAGTTATTCCCCTTCACAAAATAAAGCCGTAAAAGCTAATTTAAAAGAGATGGAGAACTTAGAGAATCCAGTGTTATCTCCGATGAAATTCTTAGGAATAAACATATTTGAGGAATTAGAAGAGGCATTCAATTTTAGAGTAGAGGACAGTGATACCAATCAATTTACCCTCTGTGCCACACCGAAATCAGGGGGGAAGTTGATTAGCCAGGTGAAAGTGAAAATCGATCCTATCCGATGGGTAATTCTCTCCGTCCAAATTTTTGACAAGAAAAATGATTTGATTAGCCAAACTTCGTATGAAAAATTTCAGCTTTTTGACAAATCTATTTGGTTCCCATTAGAGATTAAAATAGAATCCTTGGTTGGGAAGAAAAAGATATTGAAAGAGGATACATCCTTTCACAGGGTAAGATTAAATATGAAGATTCCTGAAGAAAAATTCAATTTTACCCCGCCGAAAGGAATAGAGATTTTATCCTGGCAAGATAAAGAACTTTCTGGTGCAAATAGTTGTTCTCAGTCTCCAGGAGGATTAAAAAGTCAGGAGGAAAGGAGGTGAAAAAAGTGAAAAAGGTATATGCTGTTGGAGTAATGGGTTTACTTTTGCTTTCGCTTTCGTTCTTTTCCAGCACTGATGCTCACTCAGCCACAAAAAAAGGTGGAGCAGGCCCTTTTTTTGGCAGCTGTTGCGTTGGCCCCAGGATTGGATTGGAAATGAATGAAGGTGTAGAGGTCGAACTGATGGAAGTTTTACGACTTGCCCCTTACGTTGGCGGGCTCATTCATCTTTATGTTTCGTACGACTATGGCTATAAAGCCGCTGGGGAAAAAGGTTTTCTTGCGAGTTGCTGTATTGGGCCAAGAGTTGGGAAAGAGTTTAATGAAAGGAAGATCAGAACAAAAGAATGGATGCGGTTAATACCGGTCGTTGGTCTTGTTCCTCACGTGATGATTGCTATCGAAGCCGGACAAGGCAAGACCATGACTGAGATAGAACAGGAAGAAAATCTTAAGAAATAAGAACAAACAGGGTTGGACGAGAGGGAAAGCATTCCCTTTCGTCCATATCCTCAGGAGATATCAAGTAGTGGTAGTAGCTAATTTCAGAATAGTAATCCTGATTGTTCTGTTTGCCATCTTTGATGGAAGCATTTCTTCCGCTGATTCCTTCGATCTTCAGGCTGACCGGCAGCCATGGGGCATTAAAAACGAAAAGGCTGTTCCTCCCAAAACACCTGAAGAGAAAAAACTTCCTTCCTTCTTATCTGGCCTGAAATCCTTATCCTTAAAGGCTATCCGCATTTATCAGCTTATAATCTCACCTCAGCAGGGAAAGGTTTGTAATTTTGAGCCTTCCTGTTCACATTTCGGCTTCGAAGCTATTCATAGATACGGCCCTATTAAAGGCATATTAATAACCTCTGACCGTTTGCAAAGATGTCATTATTGGGTCTTTGGAGAGTATTATCTTTCTCCGGAAGGCCGGCTTTGCGACCCAGCACAAAATCACTGTTTATGGGAAAACTTGCATAATTTGGAGTGCGGATATTATGAAAAGGATATTCTTCCTGACATCCCTCCTTTTTAATCTTTGCCTGCTTACAGGAATGTGCCTTAGTCAGGAAAATCTGGTAGGCACCAGAGAAAACATTCTCACCTTTGCTGATTATCTTTTTGAGCAGGAAGATTACTATCGGGCGGCTACTGAATACAAGAGGGTTGTTTTTATGTCCGCTCAAGAAGAAAAAAATATCCCTCAAGTAAAGTTCAAAATTGGCCTGTGCTATCAAAAAAGTAGAAAATGGGATGTTGCCCTGGCAAATTTTAAACAGCTTAAGAAGGAATTTCCTGCGAAGCTTGAGTCAATTGATTTTGAAATTGGAAGAACATATTATCTAAAAGAAAATTACTATAATGCCCTTGAGGTATTTCAAGGCTTGTTAGAGTCAAACAAGTTATCGGATTATAGCCAGTATATGATTGGCTGGTGTCATCTCAGGCAAATGGATTGGCCAGGAGCAGAACTTGCCTTTAGCCAGGTCAAAGCTGATGGAACAGACTTGCATGCTTTTTCCCGGGATTTAGCTCGATATAGTGAGCACGGAGCGAAACTCTCACATAGATCTCCTCTCATAGCCGGCATAATATCTACTTTAATACCGGGTGGTGGACAAATATACTTGCAAAGATTTGGAGACGGAATCTTCTCGATGATAGCCATTTTTGGTACAGCCTATCTTAGTAATCACTACTATCAAGAGAACCACAAGACTACCGCCTATATTCTGGGTGGATTGAGCGCTACTTTTTATGCAGGCAATATTTACGGCGCAACCGCCAGCGCCAGGCTGATTAACATTTCTCTTAAGTCCCATTATCTGGAAGAAATTGATAAAACAGCTTCTGAAAAAGGAGTAACTATTGAAGTTTGGTAGACAACACCGGATTCTTGTCGGGATTGGGGTCATAATAACACTACTGGTATCCAAATGTTATTGTTCAGAGTATACCAACGTAGAACCTGATATCCAGTTTGCTGAATATCTCTTGGAGAAGGGAGATTTTTACCAGGCCATTACCGAGTATAAACGCTTTATCTTCCATCATCAGGATAGCCCACTTATCAATTACGCCAATTATAAGATTGGGTTGTGCTACAAAAACGGCAATAAAAATGAGTTGGCCCGGGAGTTCTTTGAGAAAGTCCTTGATAATAGCCCCGAGAATAAGTTGAAAGAAAAGACCTGTTTTATGTTAACCCTGGGCCATATAAATGAGGGAGATTTTGAGGCGGCAAGGTTTGAGCTTGATGAACTTATGGGATACTCCGATTCTAAAGAGGAAATCTCTTCAGAAATTTATTATTGGAGAGGGATAACCTATCTTTATGAGTATAAATGGGGACCAGCACAAAGGGAATTTAATCAGGTAACAGACGGCAAGCGGGTAAAGCCGGCTAAAGAATTACAACCTTACCTCGAAGCAGCTTTGCATTTACCTTATCGATCTCCCCAAAAGGCCCTGCGGCTTTCTACATTCCTCCCCGGCAGTGGACAGATCTACTCTGGTAGAATAATTGATGGATTGATTTCTTTTGTTTTCAATAGCTCCCTGGTTTATTTCACAGGCAAGAAAATTGACTCAGAGGATTATTTAAGTGCTGGGTTGATTTTTACTTTCGGAGTAATGAGATTCTATAATGGAAATCGGGAAAATGCCTGCAAAGCAGCCCAGGAGTATAATGAGCGGATAAACTCAGAAATGCTAAAGAAGATGAGACTCGACTTTGGCCATTAGACAGGATTAACAGGATGTACAGGATTTTTTCATTTTATCCTGTTTATCGGGATGGTTCACTTTAGTGTGAAGCTTGCGGGTATGTGGATAACTGTTTGTAGTAGCAAAGCTTGCTTTGCTTGAGTAGGATTAGCAGAGCAAGCTCTGCGACTACAAGTTGCCCGGAAGAAATCACAGGGAAAACGATGAAAATGAACCGTCCCTGTTTATCCTGTTTATCCTGTTCATCCTGTCCATATTCTCTCAACCGCCGCAGGAAAGTTGAGGCCAAGCGATCTTCTCTTAGAAATTAGGTTATGTCAGGCCAAAATGATAAGTTTACCTATTTCTAACTCATTGTCTTAAAGCCATATTGCTTGGTTCAGAGATTTCCAAAGTAGGTTCCAGAAGGGCAAAATTGGCCTTTTGATTTCTGGA
>JASEGY010000309.1 GCA_030019105.1 bacterium
GGCCTATTTTAAATGAGTTAGCCTCGAAGACACACGAGAACTTTTAACTCTCGAGAATTATTTTGATGCGATTGCCCTGATATTCACTTGACTTCATATTTAAAAACTGCTATAATTTGGAACTGAGCAGTTACATGCCAATTACGGAAAGGTTTTATGAAAGAGATTGAGGAGATATTCGGTCAGAAAGGGCTTATTGCTTCTAAGCTGCCGGGATATGAAACCAGGCCGGGGCAGATCAAGATGGCCTCTGCGGTCTGGCACACGGTTGAAACTGAAAGGACCTTGATTGTTGAGGCCGGCACAGGGACAGGTAAGAGTTTGGCTTATCTTGTCCCTTTTATTTTTTGGGCGGTCAGGAATAAAAAAAGAGTGGTTATCTCTACCTTTACTAAGGCCCTGCAGCAGCAGTTGATTGATAGTGACCTCCCATTTCTGGCTAAAATCCTGCCTAAAGACCTGTCTTTTCGCTGGGCACTGTGCTTAGGTGGACAAAATTACCTCTGCCTGCGCCGGCTGGAGCAAACACGACAGCTTGGGATGTTTGAGAGTCAGGAGGAAATAACTCATATCCTGGACTGGCACAAAGAAACTGAGACCGGGATGCGGGGCGAGCTTGACTTTGAGGTCTCGCCCGGGCTCTGGTCCCAGATTTGCCGGGAAAGTGACCTCTGCCTGAGTGGAAAATGTGCCTACTGGAAGGACTGTTTTTATCAACGAGCCAGGTTTGCCCAGTATCGGGCCCAGGTCTTAGTGGTTAATCATCATCTCTACTTTGCCCACTTAGCCTCAGGAGAGCAGGTCCTGCCTGAATTCAACGGACTTGTCTTTGATGAGGCCCACACCCTGGAAGACGTGGCGACTGATTTCTTAGGCCATGAAGTCTCCAATTCGGGTGTGAAATATGTCCTGGATAATATCTATAATCCCCGGACAGGAAAAGGATTACTCGGCCGGCTTAAAAATATAACCTCAGAGGAATTCTCAAGACTGCAACAATTAAAGGCCGATGTCCAGACAGCCGCGGATACCTTCTTTTCTAACTTAGCCGATCAATTTGGGAGAGAAAGCAGATCGCTGCGACTGAGAAAAAGCAGCCCTGTGCCTAATATTCTTTATGAACCTTTAGCGGCTCTGGGGACCGGCCTGCGTGAGATGATGAAAAAAGCGGATACTCAGGAAGAGGAGATAGAGATAGGGGCTACCTGTCAGCGATGCAAGGCAGTCAATGATTCCTTAAAACACATCCTGGAGCAGGACTTAGTTGACCACGTCTACTGGCTGGAGATCCAACCCCGGTTAAGATACTTCCGAACTACCCTCAAGGCTTCGCCTATTAATGTCGGAGAAGAACTGAAAGAGCGTGTCTTTTCGGTCATCAAGCCGGCGGTACTTACCTCGGCCACCCTGACTACCTCAGGACGCTTCGATTACATCCGGGAACGACTGGGGCTTGACTCATTGCAGGAGGAAAGAGGAATGAGGGATGAGGAAAAAGGGGGTATCAACTCCTGTGAGGAACTGGTGGTTTCCTCTCCCTTTGATTACGAAAAACAGGCCATCCTCTACCTGCCGCAGGGAATACCTGACCCGAAAGAAGGCAGCGCCTACCTTGATTCCTTAGCTGAGTGTCTCAAGACCCTGCTCCCTTTAACTTCGGACAATAGAATTCAGAATTCAGAATGCAGAATTCAGAATGCAGAAGACAGGAGTCAGGGGTCAGGAGTCAGGAGTCAGGAGTCAGAAGTCAGAAATGAAGAGGAAATCCGCAATCCGCAATCCGCAATCCGCAATCAGAACGATCTGCCATCCGCAATCCGTAATAAGGAGGAAATCCGCAATCCGCAATCTAAAATCTGCAATAGAAAGGGTGGGACTTTTGTCCTTTTCACCAGTTTTGCTGCCCTTAATCAGGTCTATGAAAGGCTGAAGGACACCCTGTCTGATATGGATGTGTTTAGACAAGGGGAATTGCCCACCCAACGGATAATTGAAAAGTTCAAAGAAGGGAAGCATTCAATCTTATTTGGCACAAATACATTTTGGCAGGGGGTGGATGTGCCGGGAGAGGACCTGGTCTCGGTAGTCATTACCAAACTACCTTTTGCTGTTCCTGACGAACCGGTAACTCAAGCCCGAACCGAGTATCTGACTGCCAAAGGCAAGAATCCCTTCTGGGATTATCAGATACCTCAGGCGGTTATTCTGTTGAGGCAAGGATTCGGCCGGCTGATCCGCACCCAAAAAGACCGCGGTATAGTAACCATCTGTGACCCCCGTATTCGAACCAAAAGCTACGGCCGGATATTTCTTGATTCCCTGCCCCGGTGCCGGGTGACCTCGAAATTGGAGGAAGTCAGGGGATTCTTAGGAGAAGCGAATGCAGGTAAGTGATATTCAATTCATTTTCATGCTCATAAGCTGTCTGGCTGTAATTAGCATTATTTTTCTGGCCATTAGAGACTACCGGCAGAGGAAGGATTTTGGAGACTCAAAGGCCCAGGATGCTAAAACTATTATTAGTTTGATCAAGGATAAAGAAACCTTGAGCAGCGATATCCTGATCAAACTGGATTCCCTCAGTCATAAAGAAGAAGAGCAGCAGAGCCTCCTGGTTAATATGCTCCGCCGCGATGAAGAAGAAGAAAAGGAGCGACGGGAGACTCTGATGAATATGCTGGACTACAAGGTTCAGAAGTGGCAGGACCAGATGGAGGATCGGATTACCCAGCGATTCATCCGTTTGCAAAAGGATATCGAGGAAGTGGATAAGAGATTGCAGGAATTAGAGAAGAAAAAACCGTGATTCGTATCCGGTGTCCGTGTCCGTAAAGAAAGGATGAACACGGATACTGGACACGGAGGACGGTTTTTACCGGACACGGAGGACGGTCTATGCAATACGGATTTAAGAGACTGATTCTGCTCAGTTTTATTTCTCTTCTCCTGTTAACCAACCTTTTCCCACTGATCTGGATGGTGATTACCTCACTGAGGCCTGAAGGCAATATTATTTCAGATCAGACCAGGTTGATCCCGGAAGATATTTCCTTAGATAATTTCAGGGATGTGTGGCAAAGTGGGCCTTTTGCCCGGTATACTTTTAACAGTGTGCTGGTCACCGGAGTAGTTATCCTGACCAATCTCATTTTCTCCTCAATGGTAGGTTATGCCTTTGCCAGGAGTCGATTTCGAGGCAAGCAGATCCTTTTTGGCCTTATTGTCGCCTCCCTTATGATCCCCAAACAGGTTCTGATCATCCCGGTGTTTATCCTGATGCATAAGGTTGGCTTGATCAATACTTATTTAGCCCTTATCCTGCCTTTTTGTTGTGAGGGCTTCAATATTTTTCTGATGCGACAGTATATTCAGGCTCTGCCTTCGGATCTGGAGGATGCCGCCCGGCTGGATGGGGCTTCTGAATTTGGCTTGCTTTTCAGGGTAGTGATGCCCCTGGCCCGACCGGCCCTGGCGGTAGTAGCCATAAATACCGCCCTGGTTACCTGGAACGCCGTGCTTTATCCCTTGATCTTGACCAGCACTGATGAGATGAGAACCTTGCCGGTTGGTTTAGCTCTTTACTCTCAGGGGCCCCATTCGGTTGATTGGGGCCATTTAATGGCTGGTTCAAGTCTGGCCTGCCTGCCTATTCTGATTATTTTTTTAGCCTTCCAGCGCCATATTATTGCGGGCATCACCGCCGGCGCAGTTAAACAGTAGTCTGCGTGGTGTGGGAAGTGCTTAACAGAAAATATGTATCTTCTTCAAATCTAAGGGTAAGAGCTAAAGGGTTCAAAGTTCAGGGTTCACGGTTCCAGGGTTGGTCACCTTACGCTCTCTCTAACCTCTGAACCTTGAACCTCTGAACTACGGGTTCTACCATGACTTTTGAAGAGGATACGAAAATATAGTCAATTAGGGCATCGTTGCAAAGTGCCGCACCACCGTTTCCTATTGTCCCTAGCAGTCTGTCGGAGAGAAAATCTATCTGTGCGCAATTTTGTAGTGGTCGAGCTTGCTCGACGTTTTGGCAGAGCAAGCTCTGCAACTACAACAAGATGCCGTGAACATTGGGATTCTCTATTTCACTCCGACAGACTGCTAGGGGACATCACATTCCAGAAGGACGGCAGCAATCTCTGGCGAATGTTTGAGGATGAAGAGGGGTTGTATTTAGAAAGCCTAAGGACTGGCAAGGTTTACAGATTTCTCCTCCAGGAGGTAGAGAAGTAATGGTAAGTGCGTAAATAAATGGATAGAGGCTGTTCTTTTGAACAACATTATAAGTTCAATGATTGTCCAGTCTCCTTGAGATAGTCAAGAGGTGTTTGAGCATTCAGATGAGTTTTTCCACGATAATGTCTTGCGTTCCATGAGATGATTCTCTCGATATCCGGATGCGATTCTGTTACATAAAGTATTAATCCATCCTGGAAACTCATCTTGTTAGTGATATTTAGAAATGTAGAGTTGATTAAATCGGTGAGGAAATCATGGCCTGATTTCTTCTCGGTAGGTGAATATAAAAGAGTTAAATTATATCTACTGGAAAACTGAGCATAAAGGGTAAATAAGTTTGCTTGACTTAGATTGAAAGACTTAGCGCGGCCTCTGGCCGCAACCAAACCAATTTTGGATTGCAGATTGCGGA
>JASEGY010000030.1 GCA_030019105.1 bacterium
TCAGGGCCCAGACCTATCTTAAGAACGGCACCACCCTGCTTAACACGGCCGCAGTGACTTCAGTTGATTCTGATGCCGGGTCTCACAGCGATACTGACTCTGACACCCTGACCGTGGTTGAGCCTTACGCCGCCATCCAGGTGGACAAGGTGGCCGATGCCGGAACTATCACCGCCGGCGAAGAGGAGAGCTACCATATTACCGTGACCAATTACGGCAATGCCGGCCTGGGCACTGTCACCCTGGTTGATACCTTAGACACGACCGGTCTGGTCTATGTTGAGGCCGAACCGGCCTGGACAGCCTCCTCGGATACCCAGTGCACCTGGACAATCGGCTACTTAGCTCCGGGCGAGGCCTACGAGATAAGACTGACCGTCAGGGCCCAGACCTATCTTAAGAACGGCACCACCCTGCTTAACACGGCCGCAGTCACTTCAGTAGATTCTGATGCCGAAGTTCACAGTGACCGAGATGCAGATACCCTGACCGTCACAGAGCCTTATTCGGCCATAAACATCCAAAAGACAGCCTCTCATGGCAAGATCGAGACCAATAGGGAAGAGTCCTATACTATTACGGTAGAGAACATCGGCCGTCAACCCCTGACGAATGTAGTAGTGACCGATACCATCCCAACCGGGCTCAATTATATCTCCTCTGATCCGGTCGGAGACACGAGCGCTTTACCCATAATCAGGTGGACAAGCACCGAGATTCCGGTCCTGGCATCTCTCATGCCAGGTCAATCAATAGAGATGAGACTGACTGTCCACGCTGATCCTGACCTGACCGATGGCGCTTTAATTACTAACCTGGTTGATGTAACCTCATTAGATGAGCAAAGCGATACCATCGCTGATGCTGCTGAGGCGGTCATCGAAGTAGTAGAGCCTATGGCCTCGATTGATGTGGAAAAGACGGCGGTTACCGGGATGATTATTCCCGGTGAGCAGGTGACTTACACCATTACCGTGCTTAATGACGGCAGTCAGAATCTGACTGATGTTACGGTGATTGACACCCTGCCGGCTGGTTTGACTTATTATTCGACGACCTTTGATTCTGATACGGTGACGCATCCGGCTGGTCTGATCTGGCAGATAGCCGGCCTGCCTATCGGGGCCTACGAAGAGATTCGGCTTACGGTCAACAGTGACAGTGATGTGGCTGCTTACGGAGGAACGACGACACCGACCAACTTAGTCGTGGCTGTAGGCACAGACGAATCCGGTGACATTCAGACCGATACGGCCACCGAGACCTTACCCTTAAAGATCAAACGGGCCTCCATCAACATTGAAAAGAGCGCGGTCCAGGGAGTAGCGGTGATAGGAGAAGAAGTCAGCTATATCCTGACTATTACCAACAACGGCGATCAGGTTCTTTCGGGAGTTGAGATGACTGATACCTTCAGCCGGGGGTTAAGTTTTGGAGAGGCTAATTATGATCCGGCCGTAGTTACCTTCATAGGAGCGACTAATGATACTGCTGCGGCCAACACTTGCGCTTTCCGTATGGCCGATTCGTTTAGACCGGGCGATATAGAAGAAATCCGGCTGACTTTTACTATCAATGAAGACCCGACCCAGGTTGATGACCCGGTAGTCAACTTAGTTACCATTACGTCCTTAGACGAATCAGCCGGAATTGTGACGGATAATGCCGGGGAAACCGTTGGATTGACCATACCGAAGCCCTCGATACAGGTGGAAAAGACGGCGACAGAATCGGTTGTGCCGCTGGGCAAAACGATTACTTATATCCTGACTATCATTAACGATGGCTCCCAGAAGCTAACCAACCTGACTGTTGTCGATACTATCCCTCGCGGGTTATATCATCGCACTTCCACCTACGATGAGGTGGTATTTGACACCTTTATTCAGACAGCCACTACCCTCCAGTGGGAGTCGCCTCCCGGTTATGAATTTGTGCCAGGGACTATTCATGAAATAGAGGCCATCTTTGACATTGACAAGAATCCCAACGAGGTAGGTGATACACCTACTCAAACGGTAATGAATGCAGTCACCGTTTCCGGTTACGACCAGGCGAATGATTTACAGGAAGATACAGACCGCTTGACTTTGGTACTGGGCATTCCGCAGCCGACGATAGATGTCCAGAAGGTAGCCTCCCAGAGTGAGATTGTCCTGGGTGAACCGGTCACTTATACCCTGACCGTAAGCAATATTGGCGGACAGGAGATAAGAGACTTAGTTATCTACGAAGATGTACCGCCAGGGTTGACCTTCCTCAGCGCTCAATTTGATGCGAACAACTTAGACTTTAACGACAGCGCGGCCAATCCAATCTGGACACTTGACAGCGTGAACAGTGACACGGTCTTTATGCCGGGTGAGAAGGAAGAGATTCGGCTGACTTATAGGGCCAGTAAGAACATAAATGATTACGCCAACCCGAATACGGTAGAGAATACTGCCTGGGCTACCGGTTACGATCAGGCCGACATCCTGCGGGCCGATACGGATACGGAGGTGCTGCCTCTGGTGGTTTCCAAGGCGGCCCTGGATATTGAGAAGGTGGCGGCCCAGTCCTTAGTTGTGCCGGGAGAGCTGGTTACTTATATCCTGACCGTGACCAATAACGGGGAACAGGATATGACCAATGTGGTCATTACCGAACCAAGCCTGATTAGCCAGGGATTGAGATTTGTTTCCTCTGAGTTTGACAGTAATAATCTGGCCTACGACGGCCTGGTGAATGGGAATTACCAATGGCATGTAATCGGCAATTTTGAGGCCCACGAGATAGAGACCATCCGTCTTACCTTTGAGGCCTCTTCTGATTACGACCTGGTGCCTGTTGAGGTGATCAATATCGCCTCAGTGACCGGAGTGGATGAATCCGGCAATAATGTCTTTGACAATGACCGGGAATCCTTGCCCAGGAAGGTGAAAGGGGCCGGCTTTGATATTGAGAAGGTGGCCTCAGCCGGGGTGATCGTGCCAGGAGAGCAGATCACCTACACCCTGATCATAACCAATATCGGGGATCAGAAACTGACCCAGGTGGTGGTGACTGAGCCTATCCCGGCCGGGCTGACTTATCACTCTTCAAGCTATAATCCAACTGTGTCTGAAACAAGAAGCGCTGCCCAGATAACCTACACTGTGGCTGAACTTCCCGTAGGCGGGTTTGAGCAGATCAGGATTACCTTTAATACTTCGGCCAACACCAACGACTACAGACTGCAAAATGGCCTGGTAGTTAACTCAGCAACCGGTACCGGCTTAGATGAAGGCGGCAACTCGATCACCGGCGGCTCTGCCCTGGAAGAATTGCCTCTCCAACCCAAGAAAGCCGGTTTTGACCTGGAAAAGATTGCCAATGCCGGGGTAATTGTTCCCGGAGAAGGAATCAGCTACACCCTGGTAGTGACTAATACCGGACGGCAGACCTTGACAGAGGTGACGATCACTGATCTTATTCCGAGCGGGCTTACTTTCCACTCGGCCTCCCATGATCTGAGTATAAGCAGGACAGTCACAACGGATCAGGTGGTCTTTACCATCTTTGAACTGGCGCCTGACGCCTTTGGAAATATCCGGCTTACCTTTAATACTGACCCGGATGTAGGGACTTATCGTCTGGTTGACCCGTCTGAAGATTCTGTGGTCAACACCATCACCGGCACGGCCCTGGATGAATCCGGCAACTCGGTGGCCGGTGACCCGGCCACGGAAGCCTTACAGCTTCAGGTCAAGAGCGCCGGGTTTGATCTGGAAAAGATGGCCACCACCGGGGTAATCGTTCCGGGTGACCCGATCAGCTACCTCATTGTCGTAACCAATACCGGTAAACAAAATCTAACCAATGTTGTGGTTCACGAACCCATTCCGGCCGGTCTGAGCTATCAATCCGCCTCTTACGACGCCAGCGTAGCTGAAACCGTCTTACCAGATAAGGTAATCTTTACCATCGCCAAGCTGCCCATGCTGGCCTTTGAAGAGATGAGGGTCACGTTTGGAACCGATTCCAATATCAATAATTATGGTCTGGCTAATCCTGCGACTGATTATGTGATCAATGCCGTAACCGGTACAGGTCTTGACGAATCCGGCAACATCGTCACTGGTGATAAGGCCCAGGAGTCCTTGAGGCTCCAGACCAAAGGCGCTGGCTTTGAGATCGAAAACGTGGCCACCTCAGGTAAAATCATTCCTGGTGAACCGATTACATACATTATTACGGTTACTAATACCGGGGATCAGGCTTTACACGACCTGGTCATAACCGAACCCATCGCTGATGGTCTGATCTACTCCTCATCCACCTTTGATTCGAGTGTATCCGAACAAGTAACCACGAAAAATATCATTTACACCATTAAGGACCTTCCGGTAGGCGGTTTTGAACAGATTCGGCTGACCTTTGATTCTGAGGCGAATGTCAATCTCTTTAACCTCCTCAATCCAGCCACCAATCCGGTTATCTCCAGGGTGACCGGTACCGGCCTGGATGAGAGCAATCAAAAAGTCTCTGGTGGAATCGGGCTCGAAGAACTCCTCTTAGCGATCAAGCGGGGCAGTGTTGATATTGCGGCTAAAGCCACTTCCAATACTATTGTAACCGGCGGAACAGTTGATTATCTGATCACGGTGAAAAATACTGGAAACCAGAAATTAAGCGGTGTCGTTATCAGGCAAGTCATTCCACCCGGCCTGACCTACGATGATAAGGCCTCCTTCTATGATTCCAACAAGATAAAATTAGTCAGTGTCTCTGAGGATAAGGTTATCTGGAAAATGAAAGACGGTGTCATCCTTGAGCCGGGTGAATTAGAGCAACTCAGGGCCGGCTTTGCGGCTTCCTCTTCTGAAGATGACTTTGAACTCACCATGCCGGACCATGATGTGGTCAGCACAGTGAGTGTAACTTCGATAGATGAATCAGGCTTGGCAGTGACTGACCAGGTCTCGGAATCCCTGTCCCTGAAAGAAGCTAAAGCAGCCATTAATATTGAGAAGATGGCGGCCCAGGGTGAGGCCTACGTCGGAGGCGAGGTTACCTACAGCCTGACCGTAACCAATATCGGCGATCAGCCCCTGCACGAGGTTAAGGTCAGCGAGACTGCACCTCCTGGTCTTACCTACGAGGCCAGTAAATATGATTCGGCTAATGTAAACTTTACCGGCACCACAGAGTCTCCGAAATGGAGTATAACCGGCAACTTTAATCCGGGTGAGATAGAAGATATCCGGGTTACCTTCCGGATCGATCCTGATCCGACTAAGGTGGCTGACCCGATTAGCAACACGGCTTCGGTTACTTCACTGGATGAGTCTAACGATGTGATTGCGGATGCAGACGAAGAAAGCCTGCCGGTTAAGATTCCGAAGGTGGCCGTTGACATTACCAACACGGCCTTAGATGAAGCGGTCTATCCGGGCGAAGAAATCAGCTATCTGATCCAGGTCACCAATACCGGTAAGCAAGTTTTGACGGATGTGATTATATCTGAACCGGTTCCGCCCGGGCTGAGCTATGTCTCATCCAGCTTTGATAAAGACAAGCTGGTCTTTGTCGGCACCCCGGAGGCCCCGGCCTGGCAGGTCATTGCCCCGCTCGAACCACAAGATTTAGAAGAGATCAGGGTCGTCTATCTGGCGGATACCAACCCGGATAACATCACTGATCCGATAGAGATTACAGCCAGGGTGACGGCTGTTGATCAAGCCGGCAATGAGGTTACCGATCAGCAGACAGAAACACTTCCGCTTAATGTCCCTGAACCCTCTATTCAGGTGACAAAGACCTCTCCCCAGTCAGCCGTAGTAGCCGGGCAGGAGGTGGTCTATTTCCTGACAGTCAGAAATGACGGTAATCAGGATTTGACCGGCATCAATATCAGCGACCGGATACCGGAAGGACTGACCTACGTTAGCTCGGAATTTGAAGAGGATGTGGTCTCCTTTACCGGCCCGGAAGCCAATCCGGACTGGCAGGCCGAGCCGGCCTGGCGGGCCGAGCCGGCCTGGCGGATTGACTCCTTAGCCCCAGGCGAGGTGCATGCAATCAAGCTGGTGCTCTTAGCGGATTCCAATGCTACCCTGATCGATGATCCGGTGATAAATGGGGTCGAGGTCACGGCCCTGGATCAGGCCGGGCAGGCCATTACTGATTCTGCCCGAACGAGCCTGCCGCTTCAGGTCCCGGCTTCCAGTATTCGCATCCGGAAGCTGGCCGCGCAAGGGGTGGTTATCCCCGGAGAAGAAGTGATCTACCTTATTATGGGGGCGAATGATGGGAATCAACAACTCCACGAGGTAGTCATCACCGAGGATGTCCCGGTTGGTCTGACCTACCTAGAAAGCAGCTTTGATTCAGAGAAGATAGAATTTACTGGCACAGCCGATGCCCCGTCCTGGCGTCTCAAGGAAATCTTTGGCATAGGTGGATCAGAGCAGATCAGGGTCAGATTTATGGCTGATGCTAATTCAAAGAACATCCCTGATCCGGTAACCAACCATGTCCAGGTCAGGGCCAAAGATGAATCAGAGATAGAGATCAGTGATCTGGCGGATGAATCCCTGCCGCTTCAGGCAGAGGAGTCCCGGATAGATGTGGAGCTTGTCTCTACCCAGGGCGTGATTATCCCTGGCGAGCCGATTACCTATCTAATAACCGTAATTAATAATGGTGACCAGGCCCTGTCCGAGGTTCAGGTTACTCCTGATATTCCGGCCGGGCTGACCTACCAGAGCAGTCAGTTTGATGAGACCGTCAGTAGGGGTTTGATTAATCAAACCCCTACCTTCACTATCCCTGACCTGCCCATTGGTGGTTATGAAGAGATCCGGATCACCCTGACCACAGATCCCAATGTGGACACCTACACCTCTGATCCGGTCATAATCGCGGTGACAGCAACCGGCGTTGACGAGGCCGGGGATTCGGTCAGCGATACTACTGAGGCCGGTCTGCCGCTTCAGATCAAGCGGGCCAATATCGACCTTGAGAAGACGGCGACTGAATCGCTCATTATCCCTGGAGAATATATCAGCTACATTCTCACGATCACCAATAACGGCAACCAGGAACTGACCGACGTGATGGTGACCGAAGAGGTGCCGGCCGGTTTGACTTACCTTGACTCTCAGTTTGATAAGATCCATGTGATTGAACTGGGTAATATGCAGTGGTCGATTGCCTCGCCCTCCCAGGCGCGCCTGTTTAAGCCGGGTGAAGTGGAGACCATTCGGGTCAGATTCTTAGCCTCTTCCAACCCGGCCTTGATCTCTGATCCGGTGGAAAATATCGCGACAGTCACGGCCAGGGATGAATCCCGGCGCGAGGTTCAGGATTCGGACGATGAGTTGGTTCCGCTCAAGGCCACCCTGAGCAAGCTGGAGGTCTGGAAGACAGCAACTACCGGGGTGCTTATCCCTGGTGAACCGATCACTTACCTGCTTACTGTCCTCAATGCCGGAGACCAGGAATTGCACAATCTTACAGTAGTCGAAGATATTCCGCCAGGGCTGAGCTACCTGCGTTCCGGCTTTGGTCCGGGAACAACCCAGCCTGATCCGGCCATACCTGCTTACCGGATCGACCGGCTCTCGGTTGGCTCGTCTCAGAAAATCTGGATCACCTTCAACACTGATCCCAACACCAATAACTACGCTTCGGATCCGGTCTTGAACACGGTAACGGCTTCCGGCACCGATGATGCCGGTGAAGTCATCACGGCCAGCGGGATTGAAGAACTGCCCCTCCAGGTGAAGCGGGCCAGGATAGATATCGAAAAGGTAGCCACTACCGGGGCCATCAAGACCGGCTCACCCATTACCTATCTCTTGACGATTATCAACAACGGCAATCAGGACATTACGGATGTGGTTATTACCGAGGATGTGCCGCTGGGTCTGACCTATGCTGCTTCTCATTATGGCAGCAACGTCACCTTTACCGGCACGGCCGGCTTCCCTAAATGGACGATTGCTTCACCCAACCAGGCGCGCCTGTTTGAGGTAGGCCGGATTGAGCAGATCAGGGTCACCTTTGAAACTGATATTAATAGAAATCACTACGCGCCTGACGCCGAAGGCCGGGTGCTCAATACTGTCTGGGTAACCGGGTTGGATGAATCCGGTGAGCAGGTGGGAGACCTTTCCACGGAAAGACTCCCGCTCCAGGTACCCAGGGCGGCCATTGATCTGGAAAAGACAGCCACTGGCATGGCCACCCCCGGCCGGTACTTAGCCTATACCCTGACCGTAACCAACATCGGTATTCAGGCGCTATCGCCGGTAACTGTGACTGACCGTCTGCCAGGCAGCCTGACCTATCTTTCCTCTGATCCATTAGTGATCTCTATCAGCCGCGATCCGGGAACCGGCCTGACTACCCTTATCTGGAAATTCAGGCAAGGGGCTAAAATCACCGGTCTCATGCCCGGTGAGTCAAAGGAGATCAGCCTGATTGCCAGGGTGGATTCGAACCTGGCTTTAGGCGAGACCATAGAAAACGTGGCTGACGTTACCGGTATCGACGAACAGGGTCAGCCGGTAACCGATCAGGATGATGCCAGATCTGAGGCATACACGGCCATGCTTGACCTCCGGAAGACAGCCGATCTCTCTTCAGCCAAACCAGGGGATGTCATTACCTATACCCTGCTTTACGCTAATAAGGGTGATATTGTGGCCACGGATGTAATGATCCTGGATCAGGTTCCGGCCGGCACAAGTTATCTGCCTGGAACCATCACTGGAAAAGGGGCCTACGAAGAGGGCAAGAACTTAGTTTCCTGGCATATCGGGAATCTGGAACCAGGCGAAAGCGGTGTGGCTACTTACCGGTTAGTGGTCAATCCCGGACTGGTTGACGGAGATAAGATACCCAACACAGCCACCATCTATTCCAACGAGACTGAGGCAGAGGAGAGTAATGAGGTTATCATTCCTATTACAACCATTGGTCTTAACATCCAGAAGCAGGTGGATAAATCTGTGGCTACGGCCGGTGACATCCTGACTTACACCCTCAGGTATTGGAATGATTCTCAAAATACCCTGACCGGCGTGACCGTAGCCGATGTCATTCCGGCACGTACGGTTTATTTGCCCGGCAGCGCCACCGGCGCCGGCTCATACAACCCGGGCAAGGCCACCCTCACCTGGTATATCGGGGACCTTGGTCCGGGTAGATTGGGCGAGGTTCGATATCAGGTAACCATCAGATCTGATGCCCGGGATGGGGACTGGATCACTAATACCGCCCTGATCAGCAGTATTGAGAGTGGCGGGCAGCAAAGCAACGAGGTGGTTACCTCTATTACTGCCCCGGAGGAAGGCGGCCTGTGGATAAACAAGGCCGTCTCGGCTGAAACGGCTGAAGTGGGTGATGAGATCACCTATCAGCTCAACTTAGGCAATCCTTCCCGGATACCGGAAGAAGACGTGGTAGTTACTGACCAGGTTCCTGCCGGCTTAGAATACATCTCAGGCTCGGCCGGCCACGGAGGTATCTTTAATCCCAATACCAGGATAATCACCTGGAATCTGAAAACCCTCTGGTCTGAAGGCAGCGAGACCATCTCTTACCGGGCCAGGGTAGGCGCCGGCCTGGCCGGGCAAATCGTGAGAAATACGGCTGAACTGAGTTCCCGACACGTGGTTTCTGTGCTGACTAATGAGGTTCAAACCTACATCTATCCTGAGGAAGTGGGCCTCATTGATGTGGATAAGAGAAGCTCTACCGGTTCGGTTGAGCCGGGTGGGGTGATCAGCTATTCTATCCTTTACCGCAATCTGGGGCGGTCTTCGGTCAATAACCTGGTAATTACCGATCCTCTGACGGATCAAGTGACTTATCTGACCGATAGCGCCTCGGCCGGAGGCCTCTATGATCCATCGACTCGAACCATCAAATGGGAATTCCCGGCTGTTGCTGGCGGAGAGAGCGGTCTGGTCAGCTTCCAGGTGCGGGTAAATAAGGATGTGCCGCCGGGAACAATTATCGGGAACGAGGTTAAAGTTGAAGCTGATGAGTTAGACAAACCGGTTATTGACGGGGTTGGTGTGGGAGTCAGCCTGGCCGAGCTCAGGATCAGAAAGGATGTAGATAAAGACAAGGTTGGCCCGGGCGAGGAATTAAGATATACCCTCTTCTACTGGAGCAGTGGGAACACCCCATTAACCGGGGTAACTATTACGGATGCGGTCCCTGATTACACCACCTTCAACTGGGTGGATGAACAGGGTGTTTATGATAAGGCCACCAACACCATTACCTGGTCAGTGGGCGGCTTGACCCCCGGCGGGTTTGGGGATGTGAGCTTCGGCGCGGTGGTAAATACCGAGGTGCCCAATGGCACCTGGATACTCAATACCGCCCGGATCGAATCTGATCAAACTGAACCGGAAGAAAGCAACAAGGTGGTGACTACCTTTATCCCGCCTGAATTACCGGGTATCTATCTGGAGAAGGCCGTGGATAAGAGCTTAGCCCAGGAAGGCGAGGTGCTTACCTATACCCTGACCTACACCAATTCAGCCCGTAGCGCCCCTGAAACCAATGTGGTTATTACCGATAAGCTGCCTGACCTGGTGGAATATATGACAGGAACGGTTACCGGCGGCGGCAGATACGACCCGGCGAGCCGAACTCTAAGCTGGCCGATTGGCACTGTCTGGGCCGGCCAGAGATCTTCTGTCAGTTGTCAGGCCAGGGTAGTCGAGGGTTCAGCCGGACATATTATTCCCAATGACGCCAGGATCACCGGAGATAATACCCTGCCTGAGGTGAGTAATACCGTCTTTACCACGGTGGGCAGGCTTAACGTGGCTGAGCTGAATATTAACAAGACGGCGGATGTGGGGGCGGTTGAATTCGGCGATACCATCACCTATTCCATTTCTTACCGGAATGTAGGCAACAGCCCGACTACCCAGACGATTCTGGTAGATACCCCTCCGGAATGCACTGAATATATCCCGGGCACGGCTTCAGGTAATGGGAGTTATGACCCAACCAGCAATCTAATTACCTGGGAGAGAGGAACCCTGGAGCCTGGCCAGGGTGGAGTAGTCACTTATCAGGTCCGGGTCGTTTGTGAACTTACGGCCGGACAACTAATTCAGGGTGAGGCTACCTTGGACAGCTTAGAGACTGACCCTGTATCTGCCGATGCGGTAGTGGCTTACAGCCGGATCAAGCTCAAGAAACAGGTCAACAAATCTGAAGCTGTGCCAGGGGAGGAGATCGCCTACACTATTCATTACTGGAATTCAGGATCAGCCTTCTTGACTGATCTGGTCATTACCGACACCCTGCCGGATCGGACCAGCTTAGTAGAGGTCGGAGAAGACGGCGGTTATGATCCGAAGGCCGGCTTAGTTACCTGGTCGATTGATGAACTGGGGCCTGGCGGTTACGGGATGGTTACTCTTAAGGTGCGAATAGATAAGGGATTATCGGGTGGCCTGCCCATCATTAATACCGCTCAGATCGGCGCCCCGGCGATTGACCTGCCGGTTATTGGCCAGGCCACCTCGGTGACCGTTATTGCGGCAGAAAAACCGCAGCCCTTTATCCTGAAAGAGGTAAATACTGAGTTTGCCTCGCCGGGAGATGTGCTTACTTACACCCTGAATTACCGGAACTTCTCCCGTGCTTCTGAAACAGGGGTGGTGATCACTGATAAACTGCCGCCGGAGGTTACTTACCTGCCAGGAAGCGCCACGGGAGAGCAGGGGAGCAGAGGGGCAGGGGAGCAGAGGTTTACTTATGAGAATAATACTTTAAGATGGGAGATCGGGCTCCTTCCTGGTGATGCCAGGGATAGCGTCAGTTACCAGGTGAAGGTAAAGGCCGGAACCCTGGGCAAGACGATCCGGAATGTGGCCTCTCTGGAGGGCCGAGCCGGCCTGGCGGGTGAGGCTATTGGCACGGTCATCTCTAACGAGGTGCGCACCTACTCACAGGGCCTGGTTGATCTGGCCATTGACAAGATAGTCGATGTCTCTACGGTGGAATTGGGTGATACGGTTACTTACACTATTTTCTATGGAAATACCGGTAATGCCGGGGCCACAGAAGTGGCCTTAGTGGATGAGATTCCGGACGGTTTGACCTACGTCCCCGGCAGCGCCTCTTCCGGAGGGATACACGGTGTCAGCCCCGGGGCCATTGCGGCTAAGTATAAATATGCCAGATACCAGGGGGCGGTTGCGCCAGTACTGGCCTATCATGCCCCGGAGAAGGAAGAAAACGAGGCCATCCTGTGGGAGGTTGGCAAACTGGCCCCTGGTGAGGGCGGCAGCTTTATCTACCAGGCAGTAGTAACCAAAGACCTTACCGCCCGGGGTGAAGTGAAAGAACCGGCCACGATCTATTCCTTAGAAACGGAACCGAAACAGGATGAAGAGCCGATTGTCTTTTCTGCCCTGAAGCTCTGGAAAAAAGTGGACAAGACCCAGGCGGCCCCCGGCGAGGAATTGACCTATCGTATCCACTTCCAGAATAGGGGGGCGTCTAAATTGACCGGGGTAGTATTGATCGATACTGTGCCGGGCGGCTATGTAATTTATCAGGAAAGTGATCCGGCCGGGAGCTATGATTCCAGGACAGGTGTTCTTTCCTGGTCATTAGGTGACCTCCAGCCTGGTGAATACGACTTTGTTACCTTTAAAGCGACCATCAAGGAAGGGGTGGCTGAAGGGACAAAGATTACCAATCAGGCCCGGATTACGACACCTGATCTGGATCAGTCCCTCTTTGCCAAAGCAGTCGCCGTAACTACGATCACCGCACCCTTGCCGCAAATCGGTATCTGGATAAAGAAACAGGTGGATAAATCCGAAATAGCCCCGGGGAATGTGCTTACCTACATCCTGAATTACGGCAATGCCGGCCGAAGCCCAAGACTGGCCGTAGTCATTACGGATCAGCTTCCTTACCGGACAGAGTTTATTACGGAAAGTGATCCCGCAGCCGTGTACGAGTCCGTTAGCCAGACCTTGAGATGGAATCTGGGTACCCTGACCCCTCAAAGCCAGGGTAGTCTAAGCTATCAGGTACGGGTAAAAGAGGCTGTGCCGAATAACGAGGTGATCATCAATGACGCCCTTATCCAGAGCCAGACGACTATTCCTCAGCGGAGTAATGAGGTGCGGACCATTGTCCGCTATCCGGGCATAGAGATCAGTAAGGGTGTTTATCCGGATGGGGCTTACCTTGGCGACATAGTTGACTACACGGTAACGATCAAGAACAAGCGGGCCGGGGATGCCTTCTCCTGCGTGGTGGAAGATGCCATGACCCCCGGCCTGACATATAAGCCGGCCACAACCACCCTGCAGATCGGAGACGGCAGGATTACAGACTTTGTTGATCCCCAGGGTGAGAATCCCTATCGCTGGAACTTAGGAATGATCAAAGGGTATTCCACGGTTACCTTGAGGTACAAGGTGCTGGTAACGGCTGAGGCCCCTGAGAGTGTGGATACCAATACGGTGACTATCATTGGTAAAGATATTTCCGAGAACACGATTTACGATCAGGCAACAGCCGATCTCTTAGTCATCAAGCCCAGGTTGACCATCAAGAAGAGCGCTTCGCGGCCGTCAGCTAAGCTGGGTGATGTGGTCACCTACACTATTGAGATCAATAATATCTCGGCCAGAGAGATCAAGGAAGTAGAAGTAGTTGACGAGGTGCCGCCAGGGTTTACGGTTCTTCGAGAGACAATAGAGCCTGAGCCGGCTAATGAGAAGAGTCCTTTTATCTGGAAGCTGGGTGATCTGGTGGCCAATAGCCGGAAGACGATTATCTATCAGATAGTTATCGGAACCAATGCCGTGGCCGGCCTCAACGAAAATCTGGCGTCAGTCAGGGGTCGAGATCTCCTGGGAGGCGAAGTAACAGCCGGCCCGGTCATTGCCCCGGTCAATGTAGCAGCCGAGGTCCTGCCCGGGCGGATACTGGGCTGTGTGTTCTTAGACTGCAATGGAGACGGCCGGCCGGATACGGGAACCAAAGGGGTATCAGGAGTTACTATTACCCTTGACGACGGACGCTCGGCAGTAACAGGCTCGGCCGGTTGCGCCACCTTTACCTCAGAATATGGTGACCATGCGGTCATATTAGATGAGCGAACCCTGCCGAAGGGATTTGTCCTGACGAAAGAGGGAGATTATTCCCGCTTTGTTTACGTGCTGGAGGGCGGTGAGGCCAGGGTTAACTTTGGCGTCTGCGGCTCGTTAAGCCTGGGCTTGAGCAAAGAGGGAGGAAGAGATAAAGTTAAACCGGATGAGACCATTACTTATACCATCAAGATCAAGAACCGCTCCGATGCCGATTGTTTCGATATCCAGGTGACTGACCAATTACCGCAAGGATTTGTCTACCAACCTGGAACAACGACTATTAACGGTAAGACTGTTCCTGATCCGGAGGAAGGTTTGTGGAAGATAGAAGGATTAGAGGCCCATCGCAATATCGAGCTTACCTACCAGGTCAAAGCCACATGGGAGGCCGTCTCTAAGATAAACGTCAACACCGCGGCTTTAACGGCCAGAGATGAATTGGGCACCCGGATAAGCGCCGGGCCGGTTGAGGCTGAGATGGAACTGCTTGTGCCTATGCCGGCCATGGTCATTACTAAAACGGTGGGTTATTACCCACCCTACAAGGCAGACAAAGTTAAGGCCGCCCCGGGAGACATAGTCGAATACACCCTCACGATCAAAAACGAGGGTGACGGGGGCCGAGCCGGCCTGGCGGCGGCGGCGAACTCTGTCCTGATTGATACCTCCGCCAACGGCTTCGAGTATCAGCCCGGGACAACAACCATAGATGACGTAAGTGGGACAGACCCGGTAGTAGACTCAGTGTTGACTTTCAACTTAGGCACCCTTCACGAGGAGTCAACCAGGATTGTTAAATACCGGATGAAGATAGGTGCGCAAGCCAAAGAGGGCCTGAACCAAAATGCGGCTGTAGTCAAGGGAGAATACGGTCGAGGCAGACCGGTGAGTTCCAACGAGGCCAAGGCTGAAGTCGAGGTCATCTATTCCAGGCTTTCTATAGCCAAGTCTGTGGCCAGCGTAGAGCGAGCGCCGCTTAAGGTTCTTATCCTGCGGGGAGTACTCTTTGATACGGCTAAAGCCACTTTGCGACCGGAGGCATTTCCTGCCCTGGCTGAGGCCGCCGAAACCCTGCGGGCCTACGCGGATCGCAAAGTGCGAATCGAGGGCCATACCGATATTCGGCCCATCCGGACTGAGGAGTTCCCGTCCAACCAGGAACTGTCCGAGGCCAGGGCAGCCGCGGTGCTCAATTACTTAGTTAAGGAAGAGGGCATTGATCGAGCCGGGTTGACCTCGGCCGGTTATGGCCCGGATCGGCCGGTGTTCCCCAATGATACCTTAGAGAATATGCAGTTCAACCGCCGTACCGAGATCATCATCCTCGACGAATACGTAGAAGGCAAAGAACCTGAATCCGCAATCCCGGGTACCCCCGAAGTGGGTGTGCAATCCGCAATCCAGGAGGTTCAGTCTGGCAGCAAAGTCACTTACCAGGTAGAAGTAAAATACACCGGGCTCGGTTCAGTATCCGATCTGATGATCGAGGACATCCTGCCGGCCAGATTAAAATATCTGCCCCAGAGCAGCCGGATAGACGGCAAACCTGTCCATGACCCGGAGATAGCAGATGGCAGACTTATCTGGAAGGATATTACTTCCTACTTCTCACTTCCCACTTCCTACTTGATTTACCAGGCAGCGGTTGTTGGCGGTGAAGGCGAAGAGCTGACCAACCAGGCCTGGGTAATGGCCTATCGCGACCCGGCTAAGACAGTCAAGATCGAGGCTGGTCCGGCTAAATCAACGGTCAAGATTGAAGGGGCAAAGATAGAGATGCGAAGGGGGATCAAGAAGATCGAGCGAAGGCCATTGCGGGTCATTAGCCTGGGGGGAGTGCTCTTTGACACGGCCAGGGCCACCTTGCGGCCGGAGGCATTCCCTGTCCTGGCTGAGGCAGCCCGGGCCATTCGGGAAGAAGCCGGCCGGCTGATCCGAATCGAAGGCCACACTGACAACCGGCCTATCCATACTTCCCAATTCCCCTCCAATCAGGAATTATCTGAGGCCAGGGCAGCCTCTGTCCTCCACTGGCTGGCTGAACAGGAAGGCATCGAAAGAGAGAGAATGACCTCGGCCGGCTTCGGCTCTGACCGTCCGGTAGTTCCCAACGATACCCCTGAGAATCTCCAGAAGAACCGCCGGGTAGAGATCATCATCACAGCCGATTTCCTCCCAGGCCAGGAGCGGGAAGAAGACCTGCGCCAGGGCGACAGGATCACCTATCAGATAGCCGTCGAATACCCCGGCACAAAACCGCTTTCTGAGATAAAGCTAATGGATATCCTGCCTTCCGGCCTGACCTATCTATTAGGGACAAGTAACTTAGACGGATCAGCCGTGCCGGATCCTCAAGGAGAAGAGGAATTAACCTGGGAGATCGGAAATAAGGAGGGTAGTTTTAGCCTTACCCTGGGCTATCAGGCTGAGGTAAAAACATCTGCTATTTCTTTAACAGCGATTAAAGCGGGCGAATCAAAACTAACGGCGAGGACAAAGGAAGGAAAATCACTGGAGGCTACACCAAAAAAGACCAGGGTAAGATAGTTACCATAAGGGAAGATAGGTGGTCTGTTAAGCACTTTCTACGGCAACGTCTGCTATTTTCTTGCGGAGAATAAAGAGAAAGCCAAGTGGTTCAGTAATCTGAATATTATTGTATCTACCACCTAAAGTGTCAAAGTGAGAATCATAAGTAATAAGATAATCAGCTCTTCCTGTTACTGCAGAAGCTAAGACTGTATCATCGTCAGGGTCTGCTGTAATGACAGGACAAATATCCCCGGATGTGAGAATAACTTCTTGTCCAAGAGTAAGAATGTGAGCTATAGTGGTTAAGAAAAAGATTTTGGGGTTGGCTATCCTTTGGAGTTCAGGCT
>JASEGY010000310.1 GCA_030019105.1 bacterium
TCCCCCCCTCGCGCTCCCCCCCTCATACTACTACTACTATTATTACTCCTACTACATAATACTATTATACGAGGAGGAATAATTATGAAAACGACCATGACTATGATTTACTGGAAAGGAGAAAAGTTTTGGCTTGGCAAACTTTTTGAACATCCGGAAATCATGACACAGGGAAAGACTATTGAGGAATTGGAAGAAAATATTAAGGACGCATATCTTTTGATGGCGATGGATGAGGTTCCGGAAGAATATCAAATGAAAGAAGTTGCTATATGAAGCGAAAAGAATTTGTTCGTCGACTCGTAAAAGATGGTTGCGTTTTCTTAAGGCCGGGAGCTAATCACGACCTCTACATGAATCTTGTTACCGGCAAGAAACAACCTGTGCCAAGGCATACAGAAATTGATAACGACTTGACAAAACATATTAGAAAGCAGTTGGGACTGAAGTAGCCTGCCAAGAAGCTAACTCTATAGTATTACCCGGCAACATTTGCGTTGTCCACGAGAATCATGGCAAACAGGTAATCGGGTGATCGGTAATCGGTGATCGGTGGTCAGTAGCAAGTGCGGTGACTGATTACCGATTACCGATCACCGATTACCTCGTGGTGGCCTTGTTCATCGTTTCGGCCAGGAGTGGATTTCAAAATTGGTAGCCGCAACCTTTAGGTTGCGTGATACTTCGCAGGCTAAAGCCTGTGCCTACCGATTAATTGTTTGTCCATGTTTCTGGAGGGTCGGCATGGTTCAAAAAGAGCCGAGTTAGGGTAACCCCGAGAGACTATAGTCTATAGTGGTAGAGCTTGCTCTGCCTTACGAAACAGGCAAAGCAAGCTTTGCCACTACCTCTCAAACATGTTACCCGAAGTTGAGTCTTCTTTACCCCCTTTCCTTTTAACTTATTAGAGGAGAAAAGTAAAATGCCTATATCTATTTCTGCTGCTTTTTTGCAGTTGTTTAATTTCGGCGTCGGTATCCTTGGCAGTCTCACTGCGAGCAAAGTCTAGGATAAATTCAATCAAGATCTGGAACGGGTGATTTTCAATTTAATTCGAGAGCAAAACCGGGAGTTTAAAAATAGATTCCCGGAGGCGGCAATGGAATTGAGCGAAAAGGAGATGCGAAGGACGATCACCCGCCATTTTGGCGGCCTTACCGCGCATCAATTAGAAGAAACACCGTTGAATCAGGACGAGTTGGCGCCGCTATTTGCGGGACTGTTTCTCAAACCCCAATTCCGCGAGTCAGAACAATTTGATGACATCGATCCCAAATATCAAGATGCGCTTAACGAATGTGCCGCAGATTTTGTCAGGCAGTTCAAGCAAAGAGCTGAATCAGCCTTTAGTCGAAACAGCGCTGCGGCGACCACGGTTCTGTTGAACAGTCTTGCCCAATCCGGCAAGACTGATGAGGAAATTCTCAGCCTGCTGCAAGAGATTCATTCTAAACGAGAAGACTTGCCAACCCTGCTGGGAGATGTCGTGCAAATCCAACTGCTGCCGGCCATTAAAGCCCAGATCGAAAACGAATTCAACCGCTTTCGGGAGGATTGGGGATTCATCTTTCGCGTTTTGCGTTTCGAAACCACCCCGGACGAGGAAGATGAAAAGGAATGGCTGGAGCAACTGGCCCAGGTGTTAGAATGGAAGGGTTATACCAATATCGACCGCAGGCCGATCTCAGATGTTCCGGGTGAGTTGTTTCAGATGAAAAAAACAGACGATTTCGGCCAGGGAGAAAATTGGCTCTGTTGGGGCTGCCCTACCCAAAGGTGCCCTGAAGAAACAAAGGTGCGCCTGGCTACTACTCATATGCAACAACATGCTAAGAAGGCCAGATTCTTTGTTATTTCTCGATCGAAATTAAGCGCAACGATTGCTCAATTTCTTGAAAGCCTTGAGATTAAAACACATTTAACCCTGGATGCCTTTGTCCAGACGATCTTGAATATCTCAAGCCACCGGCAAACACTGATTGCTGATTACGAGCAACAGCCCATTCATCATCATTTCATCGATCTCAAAGGGCACAACCCGCCGGCGAAAACGCCCATAGAAATGAAAGAGCACTTCTACACCTGGCTCCGGCGCGAGGGCAGCAGCCATGTTTCCTTACTGGGCGATTTTGGCACCGGTAAAACGGAATTTTGTCGACGGATGCAATGGGATATGCTGAGAAATTACAGGCCCGCCAACGCCACACGCATTCCGGTGCTGATTACCCTGCGTGAGCAAAAAGGTCTGCGATTGCACCAGATGATCGACAGTATTATGAACAGCATGGGACTCAAGCAGATCGACTATGCCGCCTTCCGTACCCTCAACCGTATGGGCCTGTTTGTGGTTCTGGTCGATGGCTTTGATGAAATGGCTACCCATGCCACGGTGAATGAAATGATCGATAATTTCCGTGAACTGGCGGTCCTGGCAGAAGGTCGGGCCAAGGTTCTTCTCACCTGTCGAACCCATTACTTTGAACATGCGGCCAGGGAAAAAGAGGTGTTGTCACTGCCGCAGTTCATTGCCGAACGTTCGGAATTTCAGATTCTGTATCTGAACCCCTTTACCCGGGAGCAAATTGAAGAGTATTTAGACAAAGTAGAGGATTTGCGCAAACCCAAACGAAATGTGCTGGCAGAAATGGACAGGCATCCCAGGCTGAAAGAATTGATGCAAACGCCCGTATTACTGGATATGATCTTGAAAATATTTCCCGAACTCATGGAAGCGGATGAGCCGATTACGCTCTCATTAGTATATGGAAAAGCTACGAGGCGCTGGATTGCCGATGAGGAAAGGAGGGGCCGTCTACAAAAGCTGGCAGGGAAAGAAGTGTCACAATTCATGCAAGATTTGGCCTGGCAGATGCATGACGAAGATAAGCTGGCAATAAACTATAAGGAACTCAAATCCCGAACCTACAAGAACTTTCGGAAGCGTATGCAGGTGGATTCTTATGATCTGGACGCTTTTTACGGCGAGATCCGCACCTGCACCTTTCTTACTCGTGATTCATTGGGTGATTATAAATTCGCTCACAAGTCGTTCATGGAATATTTCACAGGCTGCTATCTGTCGCCTCGAATATTAGCAGATACAGCCCCCGAAGCGAAAATTAATGAGGAAATCCGCTTATTCTTACATTACCTGCTGTTGCCGAAAGTGGGTTACCAGAAGGAGTCCCGTTTTAAATTTACCGGTTCCCTCTGGCCCGGCATGAAGAAATGTTCGGAACACGACAACTGCTACATTCATCTCAAAGACAACAGCGAAATGGTCTGGATTCCGCCCGGACAGTTCATTGCCGGCGGCGAACGATATGATCAGGAAAAACCAACCCGGATAATGAGCCTTGAGAAAGGGGCCTTTCTGGATAAATATCCGGTAACTAACGCCCAATATGCCCGCTTTTTGAATGAAATCGGCCGGTTCGAAGAAAAGTGGATCGATTTGGAAGGCAGCTATAAAAACGAAAGGAGCCGTATCCATAGGGAGAGAGGTGAATTTAAGGTTGGACCCGGTTATGAACGGCACCCGGTAAATTTCGTGAGTTTTTACGGCGCTGAGGCCTATGCCCAATGGGCCGGTAAAGAGCTTCCCTCCGAATGGCTCTGGGAAAAAGCTGGCCGGGGCATTGATGGACGAACCTATCCCTGGGGCGATACCTGGGATTGGGATAAATGCAATTCCGGGGAACACTGGGCAAAGCGGGATTTAAGTGATTATGACGAGTGGAATAAGTGGAATGATAGTGAAGAACGTCAACTGGCAAAGATTACTCCGGTTGATTCCTTTGGTGAATTCAGGAGTCCCTTTGGCTGTATTGATTTGTCCGGGAATGTCTGGGAATGGATGCGAGAATTGTGGGAGAAAGGTAAAGCAGGGCGGGTGCTTCGCGGCGGCGCGTTCGACAGCTATCGGAACTACGTTCGTCTCGCTTCTCGTGGCGGCTACCACCCGGAGAACCGTTACGCCAATGTCGATTTTCGGCTCTCCAGGACATCTTAAGCTATACCCTTTTTCCTTTTACCCTTTACTATACTACGTTACGCTTTGGGGGACAAGGGGGACGTTCTTGCTTTTTTGCTTTTTCGCCTTGGGATATATGAGGTAGAGGAGGGAGCAGGCGAGTTACCCCCTCAATAACCTGCGTCCCCTCATTTCCGTCAGCTTATCCTACCATTTTCAGCCGATTGGCCCAGTATTCTGGCTTCCTCTTGCAATGTGCGAACGCGATAATCCAGGTGTGATCCTTGTAGGTAAAGGGGACGGTTTATACAAACCCTTTAGCAACAGGTAGTAATAAACAAAATATCCCCTTGCTCACCTCCGACAATATTTTTGTTGTAACTACGTATGTCGAGTTTCAGAATAATTCCCCAGTTAGTTTCAAATTAATTCCCCAATCAGTTTCAAAATAATTCCCCACTCAGTTTCAGATTTATTCCCCACTTTTTCCAAAAGATGCTGTAAAATTTCCGAATAACTAATGGAAGGAATGCCTTGTCATCGTTTAGGCTGCTCACGAAGTTAGCAGCTGGCCAGCAGTAAGTTCTCCATAAGTGCTTGATTTCTCGAGACTTAAGTTTTTAGCAATTCAGCTATAAGCGCATAGAGAAAACGCTTTAGTTTCA
>JASEGY010000311.1 GCA_030019105.1 bacterium
ACTTTTGTAGCAAAAAGTGTGCCAACCTCATTAAAAAAAACCTTGAACATCGAGTTTAAGAAACCTGGTTTCTATCGCCCCGGTTTTGGGATAGGCACTAAGAACACCACCCAATATTTCTATTGCATTTCCTGATAATCCGGGGTATAATTAAAGGCGACATGAGACATGACTTCGCCCTTTCTTATGGAACAAAGTCGCTGAGGTTTACCTTGCCGGAAACCTTTACTGTGCTGGGAGAAATTTTGCCCAAGAGGAAAAACAGGCTAACTAATCTTAGAATTTCCCTGGTTGAGGCATTGAGACATCCTGGCTGTTCCCCTCCTCTGGCAGAGATTATAAAACAACGATCCACAATCCGAAATCCGAAATCCGAAATCGGAACAATCCGCAATCCGAAATCCCGGGTACCCACGAAGTGGGTGCGCAATCCAAGTGTGGCCATCATTGTCTCTGACATCACCCGGAAATCAAAGAGTGAAATATTTATCCCACTCTTGCTTGATGAACTCAACCGGATCGGGATCAGGGATGAAGATGCCTTTATTGTCTTTGCTACCGGCACCCATCGGGCTCAAACCAAAGAGGAACACCGGAGACTTATGGGTGAGGCCTACGACAGGGTAAGGGCCTACGATCACGACTGCCGGGGAGAGGTAGTTTATCTGGGAATAACCTCGCGGGGCACCAGGGTATCTCTGAACCGACGGGTGGTAGAGGCAGATAGGATTATCCTGACCGGGGTGATCAGTTATCATTATTATGCCGGCTTCACTGGCGGAAGAAAGAGTCTCCTGCCTGGTGTGGCCGGTATTAGCACTATTCAGGATAATCACCGTCTGGCCCTTAACCCTGAAGAGGGTAAAAACCCAAAAGCAGCCACGGGTATACTTAAAGGGAATCCGGTGCATGAGGATATGATGGAAGCAGCCCGGATGCTCCAGCCGGATTTTCTTTTAAATCTTATTTTAGATGGTGACAGCGAAGTGATCGACATCTTTAGCGGAGATTTTATTGAAGCCCACGAGGCTGGATGTCGCGCCGTAGAAGCTGCTTTTGGCTGTCCTATTTCTACCAGGGCTGACCTGGTTATTGTCAGTACCGGCGGGTATCCGAAAGACATCAGCTATTTTCAAGCCCATAAGGCTCTGGATAATGCCTTTCATGCGGTTAGAGAAGAGGGCGTGATTATTCTGCTGGCTGAATGTCGAGAGGGTATAGGGCCTCCCCGATTTCTGGATTGGTTGGAGATAGGCTCTATGGAACGAATTGAAGACCGGCTTCGTGACAATTTTGAAGTAGTCGGGCACAATGTTTATGCCAATTTATTGAAGGCGAGCAAGGTAAAAATTATCCTTGTATCCGAAGGACTATCTCCGGAAATCTCACGAAAGATGGACTTTATTCCTGCGGACAATATGGAAACAGCCCTCAAGACTGCCTCTTGCCTCCTGGGCCAATCACCTGCTGTCTATATCCTGCCCCAGGGGTCTTCTACTTTCCCTATTTTTTAGTTGGCAAATCCGGGGAAATATGTTAAAATAACTACTCAGGTTCACGGTTCAAAGGTTCACGGTTCAAAGGTTCACGGTTCAAAGGTTCAAAGGTTCAAAGGTTCAAAGGTTCAAAGGTTCACGGTTGGTCGCCTTGCGCTTTTCGTATGGTACACTATAGTGTTTAAGAAAAAGATTTTGGGGTTGGCTATTCTTTGGAGTTCAGGCTTTAGCCTTTCATAACTAATGAAATCCTAAAGGATTAACTCCAAAAGCTACATAGCCTATCTTGAATTCGCTTACCCCAAAATATTTATCTTAAGAGCTATATCTTCAAACCATTCAATTTTCATCGCTTTCTAACCTTGAACCGTGAACCCTGAACCTTGAACCTTGAACCTGAGCAGTTACTATCAATTATTAATTGTAAATTGTAAAAGGTGAGATACTTGTCTAAGAAAAAAACAACAGAAGCCACGGCTTGCCTCCTGCTTCTTTTTTCACTTGCTGCCTGTGGCGGCCCTCAAGACCCTATCGCGCATTACCAATATGCGGCTAATCAATCGGCTGCCTTACAGTTTAATATTGCCCAAACTTATGAGAGAGAAGGAAAATTTGAGACGGCCATTATTGAATACAGGCATTTTCTTGATTATTATCCTGATGTCTATTATGCGGAAGAGGCCCGGATGGGGACAGGAAGATGCCTTGAGAAGCTCAATCAATGGCAGGAGGCGATAGCCGCCTACCAGCTTCTGATTAAAAATTACAAAAAATCCGATCTTGTCCCTGAGGCGATATACCGCATGGCTTCAACCTATATTAAGGCCGAAAGATGGGAGGGTGGAGTAAAAGCTTACCAGGGATTGCTCAAGGATAAGAAATATTTCAATACCGAATGGGGGAAACTGGCTAAGGAAGAAGTAATTAAGGTGCTGGATCGTTTCCCGGAAAGTAAATGGGCTCAAAAAGCTAAAAAGAAGGTAGAGAAACAGATCGAGAAGATGGAGAAGAAATAGGAGGTATTCAATGGCAGGATTTACTTACCACAATCAGGACCTTTACTGTGATGGTGTCAGACTTATGGATATAGCCGGAGAGGTGGGTACGCCTTTTTATGTCTATAGTGAGGATACCCTGAGGGCTAATTATGCGGCTTATCAGGAAGGGTTCGCTGAACTTGACCCGCTTATTTGCTATGCCTACAAAGCCAATTCCAATCTCTCTATCTGTCGGCTCCTGAGGGAAATGGGTGGTGGGGCCGATGTGCTCTCCGGGGGAGAGTTGTTCCGGGCCATTAAGGCAGGTGTCCCTTCAAAAAAAATCGTCTTTAATGGAAACGGAAAGACAAAGGCTGAGCTTGAATCTGCCCTTGAGGCGGACATCCTGATGTTTAATGTGGATTCAAAGGATGAATTGGTCTTTATCGATGAATTGGCTAAAGAGAAAGGTGTGCGGGCCAGGATCGCCCTTCGAGTCAATCCTGATATTGACCCGGGTACTCATCCTTATATTGCGACCGGCCTGTCTGAGAGCAAATTCGGGGTGCATATTCTTCAGGCCGGTGAGGTCTATCACCTGGCATCTGAGCTTAGCCATATTGATGTTATTGGGATACATACTCATATCGGCTCACAGATTACTGAAGCTGCCCCATTTGTGGAAGCCCTTAAGAAATTAACCGGGCTGGTCCTGAAACTGAGGGAAATGGGCATTAATATTGGGTACATCAACTCAGGTGGCGGCCTGGGAATATCTTATCAAGAAGAAGATGCCCCGCCTACTCCCGCTGAGATGGCTAAGGCCTTTCGCCCTCTGGTCGCAGAAACAGGATGCCGCCTTATCTTAGAACCCGGGAGGAGCATAGTGGGTAATGCCGGGGCCTTAATAGCAGAGGTGCTTTATATTAAGGAAACCCCCCGCAAGAATTTTTTGGTAGTCGATGCCGGCATGAACGACTTTATCCGGCCAGCCTTATACGGGGGATACCATCGGATCATACCGGGAATAATCCGGGAAAGCAATGTCGTGATGTTCGATATTGTCGGCCCTATCTGCGAATCAGGAGATTACTTAGGAAAAGAGAGGAGACTTGCCCGTCCTCACCAGGGTGATTTAATGGCTGTTTTAGATGCGGGGGCTTATGCTTATTCCATGGCTTCTAATTACAATGCCAGGCCCCTTCTGCCGGAGGTGTTAGTAAAGGGAGAGGAATATCACCTCATCCGGCGCAGACAAACATATCAAGAAATGATTGCTCAGGAAGAAGGAGGCGAGTGATGTCAACTAAGGCCTTGACGTTAACTGTTCCAGTTTCGCTGGCCCAGGAACTGGATTTAGCCAGCCAGGGATTTCTGGCAGAGATATTGGAACGGGGGCTGCATGAATTGAAAATCGAACGTGCTTTGGAACGCTATGCGCGTGGTGGGATTTCCTTTGGCGCGGCCGCACACCATGCTGGCGTATCGCAATCCGAACTGGCCCGTCACGCCTATGCGCATGGTATGGAGCCACCTTTTAGCGCCGAAACGCTGGCGGAGGAGTTGACTTGAACGTTAAGCCAATTGTCCTATGCAATGCAGGTCCCTTGATAGCGCTGAGCAAACTGAACCGGCTGGATATTTTAGCTGACCTGTATGGGGAAACACAGATTCCACGTGCTGTCTACGATGAGGTTGTAACACATGGGCTAGCGCGTGGCGCACCCGATGCGCTCACTGTGCGCCTGTTTTGGCAGCGCCAGAGATGGCCAATTGTAGACGTGCCTGACGCTGTATTGTCCGCCTACACGTCACCTGTAGTTCTCGATCCAGGTGAAACCGAAGTATTAGCCCTGGCTCAAACGCTGACGGATCCGTTGGTGTTGATAGACGATGAAATCGCCCGGGCTGAGGCCCGCCGTCTTGGATTACGTCTGCGCGGCACATTGGGTATTATTGTGCATGCTTATCGCAGAGGTCTACTCTCCTTTGGACAAACCGAAATGCTGATCCGCGAAATCGCGGCTCGACCGGACATTTGGATAGGGGATAGGCTATGCGAGCAGGTAATAGCTGGACAGCAGTAAGTTCTCAGCTTTTCCCAGAATGAATACTCTGTAAGTTG
>JASEGY010000312.1 GCA_030019105.1 bacterium
CCAGAAAGAACGCAAGGTTTCACAAGAAAATGGACGATTTTTGAACCGTCCCAAGTTTTCCCTTCTACCAATGAATTTGAAGAAGATACGGAAAATATTTGTTTTAGAAAATTTCCTCGATAGAGTCTAAAAAATGGATAACTCGACGACCCGCAAGCGGGTGCCCCGAACTCGAAACTCGAAACTCATAATAGGCGGTATATGTCTCTTTCTTCTCTTGGCCCAACCTGTAATTGGACAAGACTTTGGTAAAAACCGGGTCAGGTATAAAGACTTCACCTGGAAGATAGCCTCTACCAAACATTTTGATATTTACTTTCAACCCGGCACTGAAAATTTAGCGGCTAAAGCGGCTGAGTTTGCTGAAGAGGCTTACCGTAAGGCATCTCAAGATTTTGACTATAAAGTCAGCCGAACTATTCCCCTTATCATATTTCCTTCCCATGCTGATTTTCGGCAAACCAATGTTATCCTGGAATTTATTGACCGGGGAGTGGGAGGGTTTGCTGAGATATTCAAATTCAGGATTGTTATCCCTTTTACCGGTTCTTATTCCAAACTTCAATATGTTATCACCCACGAGCTAACGCATATTTTCACCTACGATATCCTTTATCGGGATGTCTTGAGTTCCTTGTTTTCCAGTCGGATGATTACCCCACCACCCCTCTGGTTAATGGAAGGAATAGCCGAATATGCAACCGGAGAGATGGACTCGGAAGGCGAGGCTGTTCTTCGCAATGCTGTGATCAGCAATGAGCTTATTCCCCTGAACACGATGGCCGGTTTTTTAAACTACCAGGGCTATAAACAAAGCCAATCCTTTGTCAGCTATATCGCCGCTACTTACGGCCCTGACAAACCGGCTCTTCTGATCAGGAAGTACAGGGATTCCCCTAATATAGAACAAGTGGTAAAATCAACTTTAGGGGCGCCTCTTCCCGAAATCTGGGAAGATTGGCTGAGATATGTTAAGAAGAAATATTATCCTGATGTCGCAGATAAAGAGCCTGCGAAGACTTACGGGAAGGAATTGATAGATAAAATAAGCCTTGGTGCGGTGTGGTCTGCAGGGGGAGATATAATCGCGGTTATAACCAGGCATGGATACAATAAACCAGGGATTAGCTTAGTCAGGGTTGAAGACGGAGTTGAGGTGGATAAATTTGAGTTCGATGAACTTGAAGAGGTAAATATGGAAGGAACTCCCCTTGACTGGTCTTCCGACGGTCGATTTATTGTCTTGTTGGCCGGTAAGAAGGACAGGAATTACTTTTTGATCTGGGATGTGACTGGAGAAAAGGAGACTGAGCGAATTTATCTTGATAGATTGGACAGCCTTTCTTCCCCGGCCTGGTTGGGAGAAAGGCTTGTCTTTGCCGGTACAAAGGCCGGGAAAAGCAGCCTCTATCTCTTTGATCCTTCAACCACGACCCTTACTCAACTCACTCCGGATACGTTTGCTGCCCTCCAGCCGGCCTGCTCTCAGGATGGAGAGCAAATCGCCTTTGTGAAGGAAAATGGCGAGGCCAGGGATATTTATCTTATCGAGTTATCTTCTTATCCAGGGGATGAGAACTTATCCTCTTACGACAATCCCCAATCCGAAATCCGCAATCCGAAATCCGAAATCCAAATAAGACCACTGATCCAAAATGGTAAGCAAAATATAGATCCATCCTGGTTTCCCACGGGATTCCCGGACGGAAAACGGTTACTCTTTGCCTCTGATATGGGAGGCGGTTATGACATCTATGAATATAATCTTGAATCTGATCAAATAACGAGGTTGACTAATTGTCTGAGCGGAGCTCAAGCCCCACAAGTATCAAAAGATGGAAAAAAACTGGCCTTTACTACTTATTCTTCCGGCGAGACGGTGACCTATGTAGGTGAATTGGATAAATTGACTAAGCAAAAGGTAGAAAGGGACACAGGGCAAGCAGCATACAGCGAAATGCCGGTTGAAGAGATAGAGGTCGATGCCTCCTTTGAACTGAAAAATTATAAAACGCAATTGACCTTAGACTATGCTCAGGGCAATATAATTTATAACACCAGTCAGGGGTTTTCCGGATTCACCGAAATTGCAGCCAGCGATATCCTGGGTAATCATCGCTTTATCTTCTTGACGGATTATTTAAGCACGATTAGCAACTTAGCGGACCTCAATTTCAGTCTTTCTTATCTTTACTTAGCTAAAAGGCCGGTAGTAGGCGTCGGCGTGTTCAATTGGAATGACCTGCGTTTCTTTGATGAAGATGAACAGTTAGATGATCGCAGGTATGGAGGGGTTATCTACTTCGCCTATCCCCTTGACACATTTCGGAGGATAGAAGCTGAACTTACCTCTGAGTTCAAAAGAGAAGAATTCCTGGCCGCAGACAACAAGATTGAAACCAGGAAAGAAGGGGCGGATATATTGGGCCTCTCTTATGTAAAGGATACGACTAACTGGGGGGTATTGTCCCCCGTAGATGGTTCCAGGTTGGAATTGAAGGTAGAGAGAACAGTCCCTGTTTTTTTTAGAAAACGTAGTTTTACCAATTACCTCCTTGATGCGAGAAAATATATTAGACTATCAGCCCGATCAGCTTTTGCTTTCAGAATATCCGGAAAGATAAGTGAGGGAAAGGATCCGGATATTTTTCCCATGGGCGGCAGTTGGGACATGCGGGCATCTCAATACAATAAATTCTGGGGCAGCCGGGCGGTTCTGGCCAATTTGGAACTGAGGGTTCCCTTTATCGACCGGCTCGATCTGGCTTTTCCTTTACCTCTATCTTTTAGAGGCATTAGCGGGGTAGGATTTTTCGATTTAGGCGGTGTATGGAACGAGTCGGAAAAACCCAGATTATGGAATGACCATGAAAATCGCTTAGGGGATAAGTTTCACAGCGCCATTGGTATTGGAACCAGATTGACCATTGGTTTCTTGCCTGTCAGGCTTGATTGGGCTTTTCCGACTGATCTGGACAAGGTCGATAAAAAATCGATCTTTCATTTCAGCCTGGGGTATGATTTTTAGGTATCTTCTCAATAAATCAGGGCGAAGCCCTAATTCGTGTCCGTGTCCGTTGTCGGTGCTCACCCGTTAGTACTTTGATTTAGAAAAAAGCAACTAATATGAGGATAGACATCTGTAGGAAAATCTCTGCGACCTCTGCGTGAGCTCTGCGTACTCTGCGTTAAAAAAAGTGACGTATCTCTTCTCAATTTAGCTTTTATGCAGGGCGTTGTATTTAATAGCACACGGATGACACGGATTTAACGGATTTGTACTGATTTTATCCGTGGTAATCCGTAGTATCCGTGTTATCCGTGTTCTATTAGATTTTCATAATCAAAGTAGTAGCGGATGAGCACCCCGTTGTCCGTGTCCGTAGTAAAAAGAATAGCCTCAGAACAACCCATGGACACGGATAACGGACACGGACACGGTATACTATTACCCCGCAACATTTGCGTTGTCCGCGAGAATGTTACGATTGCGGATTGAAATTGGAAATTAGAAATTAGGCTTTCACGCTTTTCCTAATTTCCAATTTCCAATTTCTAATTTCAGCGTTCCATAATCCGCAATCTGCAATCCAAAATTAGTTTGGTTGCGGCCAGATGCCGCGCTAAGGATACCGGACACAAATGACAAAGATTCATATCCTGAGAGAACGAATTCCGGTGGCTAATAAACTGCTTGAAGCCTGTTCTCTCTGTCCCAGACTTTGTGGGGTAAACCGGACAACTGGAGAAACAGGGTTCTGTCGGTCCGGCTTAAGACCGAAAGTAGCCAGCGCTTATGTTCATTACTGGGAAGAACCGCCCGTGTCCGGGGAAAGGGGTTCCGGAACTATCTTCTTTTCCAATTGTACCCAGCGGTGTATCTTTTGTCAAAATTATCCGATCAGTCAATTAGGTGTGGGCCGCGAGATTGAAATCGAAGAATTAGCTTACATGATGCTTTCTCTCCAGGCTAAGAAAGTCCATAATATTAACTTAGTTACGCCCACTCATTTTATCCCCCAAATCCTTAAGGCCCTGGAATTGGCTTTCCAGGAGGGTCTTAATCTACCCATACTTTACAATTGCGGCGGCTATGAAAGAGTGGCAACCATGCAGCTTCTGGAGGGAATAGTTGACATCTATCTACCGGATGCCAAGTATGGTGATGATGCTGCTGCCCTGTCTTATTCCGGGTCGGCCTGTTACACGGCTATAAATATGGCGGCTATTAAGGAGATGTATCGACAGGTGGGTAATCTCTCTCTGGATGAGGATGGGACAGCCGAACGGGGATTGATTGTGAGGCATTTAGTTCTTCCGGGAATGGTCTCCGGAACAGAGCAGGTCTTGAAGCGGTTATCGGATGAGATATCTTCCGGGCTATATCTTAGCCTGATGTCCCAGTATTTCCCGGCCCATTCAGCTAAAGCAAATCCACCACTTGATCGAAAACTTAAACCTTCGGAATATGAACGTGCCGTACAGGCATGCCACCGCGCCGGCTTAGATAATGGGTGGATACAGGAGTTGTAATTATAGTGGTTAAGAAAAAGATTTTGGGGTTGGCTATCCTTTGGAGTTCAGGCT